>CAZFNE010000331.1:0-3903 GCA_964520335.1 uncultured Methanosarcinales archaeon
ACAGATATGGGTTCGAAAGTATCAGGGTTTGTGCTTATTGCAACCTCATCATCGGATTCGATTACTCCGTCCCTGTACCATTCGTAAACTCTTCCTACCCCTATCATTCCGTGGACGTCCAGCTCCGAAGCTCTCAGGGCTCCCATACTGGCTCCGCCAACTACCTTTATTCCGGCATCAAGGGCAGCCAGGATTTCCCTGTGCCCTACTGCTGCCCTATCGAAAAAAATTCCGTCTATAATTCCTATGATCCTGTACCCTTTCTGGATGAATTTTTCAAGCTGGAACCTGCGCACAGGAGGCTGGTAATTCGCCTTCAGGATTTCTCTTGCGTCCTTATGGCTGATACTATTGCCAGTAAAAATTACTGTTTTCGGTCTCATTTTCTTTTCCACGGCTTACTTTTCACGTCCCTTGAAAAATCTTTTTTCTTTCCAGCAGTAAGTCGTTTTCCTCTTCTATCGCAATCAATTGTGAAAAGTTCAAACCCGGGAATAATTACCCTGACAACAGGCACTGCAACTTCTTCCCGTGAAAGATCAACTACAAGCACCCGTTCAGTAAGCCCTTTAAGTTTCTCAAGTATTAGATCAATATTTTCTGCGGGCGTTTTTCCTGACAGGTCTTCTATGTCAGAAAGCGCGATCTTTTCCCCTTCATTAAACCAGAACCAGTTCAGGCGCTTCATCCTGTCGTATCCCACACTCCGGATAAAGCCTTCCCTATCTGTATCTTCTCTTGCTCCCTGGATCTGGACCACCCTTGACTGGGCAGCTTCAGTTATCGCCCTTGCAACTGCAATTTCAGGCTTTAAGTGTGAGCCTGCTCCCATTACTAGGAGGGCCGGGTCTTTTAGCTTTATGTCATCAGTTGCTGCTATAACTGTTGGGATTCCGGTTTCGGAAGGCACCAGCCAGACTCTCAATTCTATGCCTGTGGCCTTGAATTTTTGGGCAAGCTCATAAAGATACCCGTCAGCTTCTGTTAAAACAATTTCTTTTCCAAGATCCCTTGAAAACTGGGCTATACTGATGGCATCTCTTTCTATAACCTCAAGAAGCCCATGTAAAATTGCCTCTTCAAGCACATTTCCTGAAGCTAGCCCATTGGTGTTGCTCAGGAAAAGTTTCTGGCACTGGCCTGGAGCATCATAGGGGTGATAAATTGCATTGGCGCTTACGTAAATTTCTTCTTTCTTCATTAAATCATAAGCTTCTACCCACTCAAGCAAAGATTGGGGAAGATAAGGTTGGGGGAGAAGCAAAGTATGTGGGTCCAGTAAATTATGGCTATCCTTTCCTTTGGAATAAGATTCGACAAGTGCAGGCGCATTAATCTCTCCTGCAACATTTGCATTCAGCCCAGGTCTTTCTGCAAGGCAGCGCTCAAAACTTTCCATTATTGCCGAAATTCGAGCCCTTTGTTCGGTCGAACCTTTCCCGGAATAAATGCTGATTGCCCCTCTGGCTGCAGTTGGGCGAATTGCTGAAAAAATAGGGACTCCGAGTCTATCAAGATTTGTGATATCTGCAATTCGGGTAACGCCTATCTTTTTTATCTGATCTTTAGTATTTTCCAGAGTTGTGGCTTCATCATACACTCGCTGTGTGCCATCAAGGTATGAAAGAGATCTGTCAATTTTTATCTCGGGCATAATTAGAATCCTTCTCATTTTTATTATATATTTTTTGATTTTGGAGGATTTATTTTTGGGGGATTTATTGGCCTTTCTATAGAGGCTTCAATTTTACCGGTTTCTGACGGTTTAAGAATATGACTTATAAACACAAGTTACAGCCTTAATATAGTTGTAATTATAGCTGTAATCTAATAGTTAGAATAACTAATTCATAAGAACTAATTACGGGAGTATAAAAATGCCAGCAGAATTTAAGAGAATACTGACATATACTTAAATGCTATATAATGAGGAGTCTATAAGTATGTAAGAGGAGTTATAAGGGGGTTTTGTCTAATGAATCTTAAAAAGTTGCTTCTTGAAGAAAATGTAGGAGGCTTTGATCTCGTATTCCGAACCGTGTACGGAATACTTGCAACTCTCGTGCTGTCAATGGGACTGATAAAAAGCTCTAGGCTCAAATGGATCGTTGCTGGAATAGCTTTTATGGGACTTTACAGTTCAATCCTGAGGCACTGTACTCCATATGCTATTCTTGGAATCAGTACTGCAGAGAAAAAATAAAGGTCCCATTAAATAGGTTTAATTTCATAACAAGTCACGGGAAATATTAATTTCCTATTTTTTTAGGCAATATATTTTTTATTTATTATCGATATTTTCAATCTTAATCAAGTCTTGGAACTATTCTAGCCTGCTGAATTCTCTTAATCCCATATTTATCCTATTAAAACCAAGCAATCAAAGGTATTAATAAACCCATAATTCTATAAACTTATTATTTTTTCTAAATCTTAAAGACCAGTATATAACAAACACTACCTTTCCAATAATCCTGAATAATATTTTGTTCTTATCAAGTTTTAACATTATCATCTTCATCTTATTTTTCAGGAGCATAAAGGATCTGAAATTTCTTATATAACGGGTTTTCAATCATAGAAAGGCCTTTAAACTCTATTTTTTAAAATTTTAGTTCTAAATATAATTAGGGACTTTTATAATATGATATGTATTTATATATCTAAAACTAGATTATATATTGAAATATTAGAGAAATATCTAGACGAAGTTTACGAACTTAAGAAAAAATAATAAAGCCGGAAGTATTAGTGTGTTCTAAAGCTTTCTGAGAGTTCAAAAATAATTGCATGGGGGATATTATGGAGTCAAAATACGCATTAGAGGATCTATTTATCTTATTTAGCTATATAGTTGCGACATTTATCATTGGATGCATTTTTTTCATAGTGTCATTGCTAATTTCCTATGTAATGACTGCGGCATTTCTAAGCCTGAATTTAATACCTGCTGACTCATGGTTTTATAGTATCGCTATGGCTTATTTGGATGCTATTAGAAATATTATTGGAGCAATCAGTGGATCTATTTTCTAATCAAAAGTAAAAGAACCAAATGTTGAAGCGAAGAGAGCTTTAATAATAAATAGAGCACAGTTTATTCAGTAATTTCTCCAATCTAAAAGATTATTCTTTTAATGTAATATATAAGAGATAGGTTTATTACTGTTGCGCATATATCTTTTAATATGTCTACATTGCTTGAAGATTTCGGATCTCTTAGTCATATTCCTTTAGACATAGCAACTCGAGATGCCATAGTAATTGGACTTTTTAGCTTTATTATTCTTTTAATTTTGATTTTAGCTGTACGTCGCAATAATCGGGCAAATGCCTGAGAATTTAACCTTTTTTGCTCATATATTTTCTTTTGATTTTACCTTTTAAATTTTACCTTTTAAGATAGTATTTTCTAACCTGAGTGCCAATAGTACTGGAATTTAGTACTAAAGTTAGTGTCCTAATTTTTATGAAATATTTGATTCTCTTATTTTAAATAATAAAATATACTATATATTAAGAAGATATAATATTTTAATAAAGCAGAACCGGGGTGTAGGGGATAGCTCAGAGCAAAGATAAGCAAACAGGTAAAGGTAGTCCTTTACCTGAAGGAACGCGTATCAATCTTTCCAACGAAGAACGTCATGCCGGTGGGGAATTCTCAGAACATCCTCATATGTCAAAATCCCTTCATGAATCTGAGAAAAATGAGCATACGTCTACTGGAAATACGGTGCATGAGGGCCATCCAGAAGATCAAACAATGTTGACTGAAGAGGAGGCTTCAGCCCATGCAAATCATGAAGGAATGAATCATGAAGGGGTGAAACATGAACAACATGGGAAAATAAGTAATAAAGCCTATGAGCAGAATCCCAAAACAAAACATAATCAACATCA
>CAZFNE010000332.1:0-3885 GCA_964520335.1 uncultured Methanosarcinales archaeon
CCAATTCTGCTTCACTAGCGGAATTATTAACCTCCGCTGTAGCTTCAACAGACTCTGTCTCGTTGCCGGAACCATTAGTATCAGTACAGCCTGAGCTGAGAAAAATTAAGAATAAAATAGTTAAAATTGAGAGCGTTTTTCTCAAAACGAACGAAAAAGAATAAGAAATTCGTTCTTTGCTCTGTATTTTATGCAATTGTTTCATTACAATTCTCCTAAAATCATTAGGTTTCGTTTGTATAATATCAGAAAATGATTTGATATATCAAAATATGTTGATATATTCAAGTATGCGAAATGATATAGTATTTTACCTGGATATATGATAGAGAAAAAATTAGATTGAGTAAATCAGCATCAATGAGAAGTTTATAGCGAAAGATTGTGTTATTGTTAGAGAAAATCAGTCAAGGATTCGTTAAGGGCAGGTCAGGGATTTTAAGAGGAACCAAAAACCATTCCAAATTAATTAAAAGCTAAAGCAGCCAACTAAGAATTTGAAAGAAAGTCAGAAGGGCTTGCTTCAAATAAATATATGGAGTGGAGATCACTCCGATTGCAGTATCCCCATTACTTTTTCAAGGACTTCGGCGATTTCTTCATCTTTTGGGTTTCTGTCCCTGGTTTTCTTGATCCCTAATTCGGAAATTACGATCTGGCGGTCAACCTTGAAGCCTGCAAGTTCGAGGGTCTTACTGGAGCAGTTTACCGGGCAGCCGTCAATTGCAATAATTTTGTCAGAAGCTTCGGCAGATTTCATAAGTCCAGGGGCTCTGGCTCCTATTCCTGCAGTACACATAAGGTTTCCAACTCCCTGTTCTTCAAGCTCAATTGCGATTTTGTTTGAGATCTGTCCAACATTTGCTGCCCCTGCGCATGGGAAAAGTGCAACATTTGCCGAGCCGCAAGAACATTTGGTTTCTTCTGCCATTTTTTTCTCCTCTTATATTTGGTGACGATTATCTCATCTGGTGTTTTTAACTCATTTGATGCTCGCTCTGCTCATTTGGTAATCCATTTCTTGATGTCTTCCACACTTGGGACCTTGCCTGCAACTTTGACATCTCCATCAATAACAAGGGCAGGCGTGACCATAACTCCGTATCCCAGAATTTTGTCAAAGTCTTCCACCTTGACAATCTCCGCATCAACACCTGTTTCTTTAACTGCTTTTTCGGCAAGTTCTTTTGTCTTTTTGCATTTGGCACAGCCTGTACCTAGTACTTCGATTCTCACTTTTTCACCTGCTGTTTAAATTTTTCTTTATTTTTTTTATCGTAATACTTTTAGATATAAGCTTAGTGAAAGATTAGTGAAATTATTTGTGATCTTACTTTTAACCTTACTCTTATTTGATTCGATTCAACTTCTTTTTATGCAAACATAACTCCGAATGTATACCCCGAAATAGTTGCAATCAATACAACCAGGGAAATGTAAGTCATGCCTTTTTTTACTCCCATAATCCTGTTAATAACAATCATACTTGGCAGGCTGAGTGCAGGGCCTGCAAGGAGCATGGCAAGGGCAGGGCCTTCTCCCATTCCAAGCAGCGTGAGGGCTTTGATGATAGGCACTTCTGTAAGAGTGGAGAAGTACATGAAGGCTCCTGTAATAGATGCGACAAAGTTAGAAGCAAGGGAATTTCCTCCTACGAAATATGCTACAATCTCTTTTGGGAGCACTTCAACTATAATGCCTGCGAAAAATACACCTATGAGGAGCAGAGGAGTGATTTGTTTTATCAGGAACCAGGTCTCTCCCATCCAGCTTTCAAGCTCCTCTTTTGAGAACCACTTAATAGACAGATATGCAGTAAGCGCTATCAGGGGTATCCAGGCAATTATCTGATTTATGTACTTCCAGCCCCAGGCGGACATGAATTCCGGCGCTACAAGAACTGCAATTAGCAAAATAAAAAGCTGAACAGTGTGTTTGTGCTCTTCTTCTCCAAAGGTTTTTATGGAACGGTGTTCCGTTTCTTTCCTTTCGTAAATCAGAGACATTGTCAGGCCTATCAACACTGAAAGAAGCACAGCCGAAAAGGCCCTTGCAGCTCCAAGGTCATATCCCAGGATTTTTGCAGTATAAACAACTGCAAGAATATTGATTGCCGGGGCAGAGAAAAGAAAAGTAGTTGCAGGGCCTATACCTGCTCCTCTTTTGTATATCCCCGCAAAAAGAGGAAGAGCTGTACAGCTGCAGACTGCAAGAAGACAGCCTGAAGCCGCAGCTACGGTATATGAGATATATTTAGGGGTATCTGCGCCAAAGAACTTCAATACGGATTCTTTGGAAAAAAGAGAGGCAATTGCGCCAGCCAGGAAAAAGGCGGGCAAAAGGCACATCAGCACATGCAGGGCCAGATATTCCTGCAGCGACTGAAGCCCGACAGATATGAGATACATGAGATAGTCAAGAGTCATTTTTCCACCAGGGTATTTCCCAGATTTTTCCTATTATTTCAAATATATTTGAAAGAACTATATAAAATTTCCTATTTCAAATATATTTGAAATAAGTTTCGGGCTTGTATTTTATAGCTTTAGTTCTGCTGCTTATCTCCTGACGGATCCGAATCAGTGTCTATTTATATATTTTTGCAATATTTATTGATATGAAAATTAAAGTAGAACCAGGCTGCATTTCCAGAAAAAAATGCTTTCTGTATACTATTCTTCTCTTTATCCTTGCAGGCATTTTTGAGATCGGAGGCGGATATCTCATGTGGCAATGGCTGCGCGAAGGAAGAGAACTGATTTTTGCATTTATTGGGGCAGTAGTCCTGTTTCTTTATGGAGTTGTACCAACTTTCCAGCCGTCTTATTTCCACAGGATATATGCGACTTACGGAGGTATTTTTGTTGTTATGTCCCTTTTGTGGGGCTGGTTTTTCGATAAAATACCCCCGGATACCTATGACCTGATAGGTGCTCTCATCATTCTGATAGGAGTTTCAATTATCTATTACTGGCCCAGAAAAGAGGAAGCTTCATGATTGACTTGGGAATTTCGCTTGGTCTTTTTTTCCTGGCTGCACTCTTTGAAATCGGAGGCGGATACCTGGTCTGGTTGTGGTTAAGGGAAAATAAAGGTGCAGTATTCGGGCTCCTGGGAGGGCTGACTTTAGCTGTTTACGGAATCATCCCAACCTTTCAACCGGCAAATTTCGGCAGGGTTTATGCTGCGTACGGAGGAATTTTTATTGTTTCCTCTCTGATATGGGGCTTTTTTGTTGATCAGAAAAAACCTGACAGATATGAAGTTATAGGGGCATTGATAGCACTTGTGGGCGTTTTTGTAATGTTTTATATCCCGCGCTAATTTATTGAGTAAGCTAATCCCAAAACTCGAATTGCGTCTCTAAACATCAAATTAGGCATAATCAATCGGGCTTTTGATACTGAAAAGTTCCGAAACTCTTATTGATATGGGAATAAAATTGGTTTTAGGATGAGCTTAATAAGAAATAATTCACAGCATCACCCCTCCCTACTGTATACAAAAACGTAGTTAAAAATTACAACAAATTCCCGACCATCTAAATATAGAATTATCAAAAAATGATGGTTACAATACGTGAAAAGAAGAATAAGTTTCTAGTTAAAAGTATAACTTGAGAATCTTGAATTATATATAATCTGTATCCAAAAATATATCTATATCGATCTCATTAGAGAGTCTCAAAACAGAGGTGAATAACCTGGAAAGCGCATTTTTTTACTATAAATATCGCAGGTTCATAAAATGGCTTCGTTTATATCTAGCGCTTGCGGGCCCAGGCATAATTGTAATGGTGGCGGACAATGACGCAGGGGGCATTACAACTTATGCTGCAACAGGTGCCAAATTTGGTTTCAGTTTTTTATGGTTTATACTACTTCT
>CAZFNE010000333.1:0-3865 GCA_964520335.1 uncultured Methanosarcinales archaeon
GTTAAAAAAGACTTTACTCCTCGACCAGGTTTACATTTAAGGTTGTACAGACCTTCTTCAGCTTTTTTCATCCAACGATGAACTGTTGAACGGTGAACTGAAAACTCTTCTGCAACTTTAGCTGGACTCAAACCATTTTTAACCAACAATAACGCTTGAAGTCTTAACTTCTCATTTTTGTCATAGGAACAACATATAGCTGCGGCAATATCAGAAGTCGTAAACATCTCCAAACTCATGCTAAATTACTATAATTGTGCCAAATATATAAATGTTGCATTATAAGGTGAGGTGACTATAATATCAAAATCTAGTGAAAACGTAGAATTAAAAATCGTAGATTTTGAAAACCCAGCGGTCAAAGAAGATTTGCAGTCATATCAAACCAGTTAATCACCGATTTGGATGACTAATAAAAAATGTACTCCATAAACTAAAGGAAAAAAGAAGTAAAGGCCTGAGAAATATTCTCAGAACCTCATTGCTCTGAGGCGTTTGACTCTCTCCTCAGTTATCGGATGGGTGCTGAAGAGAGACTGGATTGTCCCTCCCTTGAGGGGGTTGACAATAAACATATGTGCGCTACTTTCTTTTGCCTGCACATCTGAGATGCTTGGCCTGTAGTTTGAGTTCCCATATTCAAGCTTATCGAGGGCATTAGCAAGTGCCCAAGGTTTTTTACAAATACGAGCTCCTTCCGCATCTGCTGCATATTCTCTTGATCTTGAGATTGCAAGCTGAATCAGGGTTGCAGCAATTGGTGCCACAATTGCCATTGCAATAAGGCCTACTATTCCACCATTGTCATCTTCTCTGTTGCCAAAACCGCCGAAAATTGCAGCCCACTGAGCCATATTAGCCAGCATTGTGACAACACCTGCAAAGGTTGCAGCTATTGCACTTATTAGGGTATCTCTATTCATTACATGTGCAAGTTCATGTGCCAGCACACCTTCGATCTCTTCATAGGAGAGCAGGTTAAGTATTCCGTTTGTAACGGCTACAGCCGCATGTTTAGGGTCCCTTCCTGTTGCAAATGCATTTGGCATTCCAGACTCAACAATATAGACTCTGGGCTTTGGGAGTCCTGCTTTCATAACCAGCCCATCAATGATCCTATGCAGATTAGGCGATTCAGCAGGCGTAACTTCTTTTGCCCCATACATCTTGAGTACTATCTTGTCGCTGTACCAGTAGCTTCCAAAATTTATGATTACTGCAAACAAGAATGCAATAATCATTCCACCCGTACCACCGAAGTAACCTCCTACTAAAACAAGGAGACCGGTAAGAGCAGCAAGTAAAACCGTAGTTTTAAGCATATTCTTCATGACTTCTCACATGACGTCCTTCCAGACTAATATCTGGATTCTCAGTCTTCGATTCTTATTTCTTGACTTATTTTTTTAAATCAAGTCGAAAAAATCAATTGTATTCATCATCGGTACAGTATATAATCTTTTTCTGCACAAAACAGCTTGACACGGTTATTGTAATTTGCGCATTTACCTAATTCATTTTAAATTCTATCAAAACGGATAGTATCTACATCAAATAGAAAAGTTCTATCAGATAGGTCATGCATTTATTACTGGCTTGATTCCTTCCTAAACAAACTTTAATACATAATCTACCTCAACATTTCAGTCAGGTTATAATGCACTTGCTTCTACAGTAGCTCCGAATATCGTTAATTCCGGGATCAATTTTTACACAGAAATAAATCAAAAAGGGTATCGAAGGACATGAAGTTGTTTGTTAGACAGTGAAAAAAAAACTTCATACAGAGTACCTAAATAGCAAGTTTACTGTTAGTATCGCCTGAATTCCTTAGGCTTGCTATATATAATAACTTTACCCGAGCTAGAAATTATTACTGTTAAAAGTTTCCTAAAGTCTTACTTCATGCAGCAAAATTTTCTACTGCTCCTCTTGAGTATCTAACTAAAGACCTGAAATCAAAAATGCGATATACAAAAATTCTTCCAATTAATATAATTTTTATTTACATAAAAGCTAATTCTATTGACGACATTTTATTTTAATTTAGATTGATTGCCTGTGAAATAAATACTTTTCTCGTGAACTATTAAGGAAAAATTGCAGATAAATGAGAAATATTATTCGGAACTATAAAAATAAGAACTACGTTATAATAAAATATTTATAATATTTAATCCTTTAGTATTTGCAGTTGATTAACAATTGTGAACCTTTGTATCAGGATGACGAAAAATACGGAAAAAAGTAATTTTAGAGGACTTAAAGTGAAAGAGATTGAAGTTCGAGAATTAGAGCCGTCCGAATACGAGGAATGGGACATAATAGTAAAAAAAGTACAATCCGGTACAGTCTTTCATACCAGTGAATGGCTAAAAATTTACAGAGAAGTTCTTGCAAGAGATGTAAGGATTTACGGTTGTTTCATAGAAGGCGAACTTGTGGGAGGATCTCCTCTTTTTGCCAGTAGATTGAAAGGATTTCTGAAAGTGGCATCCTCAACTTCTAGTATGACTGACTATTGTGGGCCCCTTGTAAAAGAAAATTCAAACTTAAGAGCAAGCCAAAAAATAAAGGAAACCCACGAAATTCTTAACGCCCTCAGGGAGTTTCTTTGTGCACAGGGATTTGATAGTATTTCCCTAAAATTTTCTCCTGGGATTGAAGATATCAGACCTTTTACCTGGAATGGGTGGGCCTCACAGGTTCATTACACCCATTATCTTGATTTGAAAGAAAAAATCGATGACAATATCTCAAGAACAATCCGAAAGAATGTAAGATCTTCAATCAAAGCAGGACTCAAAACCAGAATATGGAATGACCTTGAAACGTATTATGAACTGCTCTTAAAAGTATATGAAAAACAAAGCCTGAAACCTCCTCTTCCCAAAGCTTTCTTCAAAAAAGTGTTTGAACTGATAAGAGAAAAGAATATTGGCTATATGCTTGTTTCCGAGACTCAAGAAGGAGATGCAGTTGCAGCTCATTTAACCCTTTATGGGAAAAAAAGTACTGTTGGATGGTCTTCTGCGAGGAACCCTTCTTTTAACCTTAGAGGATCTAATGCGCTTTTGTATTACAATGAGTTTCTTGATTTGCAGGAAAGAGATTTTGAATACATGAATGTCATGGCGGGAAATGTTCCTAGATTTGCAGACTTTATTATGGATTTTTCTCCCAAATTAATTCCTTATTATAGCGTAACTCTTGAAAGTAAAAAATACTCACCATGAAAACTCTATCTAAAATAGTATATTAATATAAGAGATTTCTATTATAGTCTTGAACGCAACTACTTACACTTAAAATCTCATCATGAACTAGAGCTATATATATCTTGGACTAGTAAATGGGTTATTCAATTTAAAGTGTAATTCTTTGCGTAAATGACTATAATTAGTAGTTTCAAATGTCCTTAACTTCGAAACACATTTTTTACATTGATAGGACTTACGCACTTGAGTTATAAAATTAAATACATAAGACGTTGCAGCTAAATGCATGTTTTAGAGAGTAGAAGTCAAGCATTCGGAGCTTTCAGTTCAAATACCTGATAAAGTTATTTTTAATGGCTTGTAAGCAGCTTTTCAGCTTTATTCCTGTGAGGACGTTACTAAGAGAGTGCTTGCGGGATCTCAGACGTTATTCAGAATTGAGGCAGAAATTTTTCTATATACTGAGGTTTATAAGGAAGGATTTGCTTTTTAGCTTTACTTTTAAAAAAGTGAAAATTATTATACATATACCTTTCCAGAAGGATCCAAAAAAATTTCCAAGGAAACCCCTACTTAGCAAAGAAATTTGGATGAATTTGGCAAAAATTCCTGGAAAAAAAGAAGTGTCACCATAAACTATTTATAGA
>CAZFNE010000334.1:0-3864 GCA_964520335.1 uncultured Methanosarcinales archaeon
CAAAGAAAGCCTGGAAAATCGAAGAATATCATAGGGCAATTAAACAGTTTTGTGGCGTGGAAAAGTGTCAGGCAAGACGAAATGATGTACAAAGAGCACATATAATGATGGCTCTGAGAGCATTTCTAAGGTTTGAGATCCAAAGAATAAAAACAGGTATTACATGGTTTGAATTAAAAATGAGAATTACAAGAAATGCTATTAATAAATTTATAAGAAACCCAATCTATTCATTAGCATAAAAATTTAAAAAATGCAAAAGTTGACTGCAAACAAGTCAACTGCGTAAGTCCTAAAATATTTAAAAAAATCTCAGATCATAAATATAATCCTGAAATCAAAATTCTTAAAAAAGCGGAATTAATAAAATTAAAGGAAGCCAAGGTCCGGATTTGAACCAGGACTGAATCGCTCTGCTGGCGATTGCGTAACCGCTCCGCCACCTTGGCATTCTGCATATTCTAATAAAGCACTGATACTATATAAATTTTCACCATAAGTTTGAATGTAACTTTGAAACAAATTTGAAGAAGTAGAAATTTCCTCTTTATGCTTTGTTTGTAGAATTGTGCCATATAGAAAAGCCCTTTATACAAAACGTCCCATATGTAAAGAGAAATTACAACTAGAAAGGAATTTGAGATTCTGGGAGCTGGAAAACAATATGGAAGACCAGGACAGTAAAAACTATCTTACTGAATTAAAGGAATGTAAACTGGACTTTTTGGAATGGACTCCAGATAAAGGCGTGAAGGTCACTGAAACTTCAAAACAATATGCACGGGAATTCCTTAACTTGCCAGTAGCAACAGATTCTAACAAAACAAATGCGCCAAGTGGAGCTAAAAAAATATTCAACGAAATAGCTTCCATGCTAACTCGATGTAATGCGGGAGAAGACGGAACTATTCCCAAATCTTCAATTAATAAAATTGCAGAAGCAAGCGGAACTACAGACAGAAGAGTTTACACTGTGCTCGAGGCATTAACAGCCGAAGGATGGGCACCATCAAAAAAAGTATAACAAAAGTATAAAGAACTTGTAAAAAAGAATTATCAGTTTTTTAGTTTTTTAGACATTTCTTACTTTTGAGATTAGTCGTCGTAGACTGTTCCATCCTGTATGCTAATTTCCATATATCCGCAACTTATGCATTTATAGTGTCTGATTGTTCTTGAAAGATTCTGAGATTCTAGATGTGCATTAGGATGTCTGTATTTTAATAAAACAGCTTGTTTCCTAAATGCCTGACATGCTCTTCCTTTTTTTAATTTTCTCTTTTTCTGGACATATAGGTATTGAGTAAGCTTTTCTTAATGGAGTCTTGAAGTACAAAAGGATTAAAAAAATCAGGAAAGGTACCTTTTCGTTATTATTGAAACGAATAATGTAACGGCGCCTCCAAAAAAGGCAATAATTATACCTGAAAAGATTTGTGGCCAAAATGTGTTGGAACCTACAGTTAGTTGGAAAGGAGCTGATGTACTGGGCCTAAAGTTGTTATCGCCCATATATCTCGCTCTTATCGAATGTGAGCCAATTGAAAGCGATGAGGTCTCCAAAGTTGCCTGTCCAGAACTCAAACTTCCATTCCCGATGATATTGCTCCCATCTATGAAAGTGACTTTACCCGAGGGTATTTCTGTTTCTTGAGACATTGTTACAACTGTAGAGGTGAGAGTTATTGGTTTCCCAACCAGATATTGGATTAGATATTGATTGGAGGAACAGGTTATGTCAGTCATAGTCTCTAATCTGGAGTCATTAAAAGAACATATAAACTGACCTAGACCAGAAGGACGAGTGCCTACAACTACCCTGTTTGGGATAACAGTGTTTGTTGTGGTGTTAATTATAGAGACACTCCCCCAATCATTCTCATTGCCTGAAGTTGTTACATACACCCATTTTCCATCTTGCGTGATTGCAACTCCGCATGGATTTTCATCTATAATTATATTTTTTATAACCTTATTTGTAGCTGTATTAATTACAGAGACGGTGCCAACATATGGGCAATGGTTCGCAACATATACTGTTCCATCCGGGTGGACCGCAATCCCATGAGGATCATTCACAACAGACACAGTTGCTGTAACTTTATTAGTTGCGGTGTCAATTACAGAGACGCTGTTACTACCCATGTTCGTCACGTATACCTTTGTCCCATTCCTATTAATTGCAATACCGTAAGGAGCCTTTCCTACACTTATATTATTTGTTACTTTGTTTATTGCTGTATCAATTACAGAAACAGTATTATCATCCTTGTTGACCACATATAACCATTTTCCATTCGGGGTAATTGCAACTCCATAAGGGCCCTTTCCTATACCATGTATTTCAAAAATAGTATTGTTAATTGGGTTAATTGCATAAACCTTATCAGTCACATAACTTGCGATATATAACGTTTCATCTGACCTGATTGCAATTCCA
This sequence comes from uncultured Methanosarcinales archaeon, assembly GCA_964520335.1. GTDB lineage: Archaea > Halobacteriota > Methanosarcinia > Methanosarcinales > Methanosarcinaceae > Methanosarcina. Next base: position 2,441 of record CAZFNE010000334.1, read on the forward strand.
AGGGGTTTGATTCCTTTGCCTGCATCCACGAGCCTGGTTATAACCTCATCTGTACCTACATTAATTATAGAGAAAGTGTATCCGAGATCATCATCTGTACCGAAGTTAGTCACATATACCCTCGTTCCATCATGATTGACTGCAATACCTACAGGATGATTGCCTACAGGCAATGTGGATATAACTGTATTGGTTTTTGTATTAATTACCGAAACATCGTTGGTTTCCTCATTTGGCACATATGCATATTCAAAGGACAAGTTAGATTGTGCAACACATACTAATATAGACGAAAAGATAATTAAAATAAAAAAAAGAAATGTTGAAGCTAAAATTATAGAATATCTTTTGCCCTTTTTTTTCATTTTTTTCCCCGTAAGTCGCTTTATACAAACAAATTTAATATATTTCCATAAGATCAAAACAAGTCTTTTTTTAAAAATTATTTGTAATCTATAGAGAAAGTTAAAACTTTTTAATAACTGCTTATAATTTTTGGATTCAATTTACAATTAAAAATATAAATTCCAAATAAATAATCATATAGGAAACAGATATCCTAAGCTAGATTATTAATTGTCTATTGCCCTAAATTAAGTGATAAGCAAAAACAGAAAATTATGGGTAAGAGAAAATACAAAAAATGTCAAAAACTTCAAACAATTATAGGTGAAAAAGGGTAAAACATCCATTATGTACTTAATTTTTGACCTTAAAGTACTCATGACCCATTAAGAATTCAACCACTTTATACATTTAGACTTTAGAGCCTTATTTCCTTAGTTTTACTTAAAGGCATGAAGTCTTTTCTTATAAGTACATAGATTTCTAGACAGGTTTTTGATAGAAGGATTAAATATATTTTCTAAGATCCTGGATAATTTCCGTTACTTTTTTTTGAGAATAGGAATACCGTCTTTTATAGTATCCCATACAGCATTGATATCTACGCCGAAATAATTATGAATCAGTTTATCTCTCATTCCTGCAATTCCTCTTCAATTGACCTGAAGATGCTGATTTCGTAAGTGTTTTGTGAGATTTCTAGTAGCTTCACCATTATTAGGATTTGCCTGATTACCCTGTCCTGAATAAGGCTGTTTGAGAATAATTTTTCCTCTATGGGGTTTTCTGTATTTTTCAATTAAGAAAATGGATTGCAGGATATGACTGAGATATACCTGGTCATTTTTTACCAGTGAGCTTGTTTCAAAACTACCTTTAATCCTTCCATCCCAATTTTTTGGAGCAGAGATATCAAGATCACCAGAGAAGAATGAAATATCTGCTTTAGATCAAAAACATGAGTAATCGGAATTTTGAAACCAGCTCAGTAGGAAATCACTCTGGCTTCTTTTTTTATTCCGTTTATCAGAAAAGGACTTATCGATTTTTCGGTCAGAAGATCAACTTTTATTCCCAAA
>CAZFNE010000335.1:0-3843 GCA_964520335.1 uncultured Methanosarcinales archaeon
CCCTGACTCACTTAAATACCGATTTTTTCTTGGTTATTCATGGAATATCCACCTTTTTCAACATCACTTATATCTGATGTATTGTCTTTTATTTCAATATGATTAAGCTTTTTAACGACCCCATAAGCTTCTTTTACTGAAAGCTTATCTCCTCTCCCGGAAATAACCCATAACGTTTTATACCCCCTAGGTATAGAGAGAAGCTTGTCTTCCCCTTTGCCATCAGTAAAGTACACTAATAAATTAATCTTCTTAGTGTTCGCATATTCAAAAACTGGAGTAAACCGAGTGTTTCCTCTTATATTGAGTCTATCTTTTATATCCTTTGCAGATTTCACTGTATACACACGCCTAATTTCACTATCACATTCTATTATCGTAATTTCATGATTATAATTTTTCACGATACTGAGGACTTCTTTAATAGCTTGATTAAATTCTTCATCACTAATGCTGCCACTGATATCAAGGGCAACGACAATTTTTGTTTTATGGCTCCTAAGCTGGCCACGTAAATCCAATCGATCAGGCTGTCTGCGATTTCTTCTTGTTATGGTTTTCTTTTGATTACTTTCAACAGTTCCCACTAACCTCTTAAGATACAAATTCCAAGGTAATTCACCCTTGCTGTTTTTAAGTGATGATAGAATGCTTTCTAAATAGTTTGGAATAGTGCCTTTTTGCGAAGCAGCAATAAACTTCTCCGTAAACTCTTTGAGCGTTTGTTCATCCAGCTCACTGGAATCTTCCCAAACAGCATGGGTTTTTTCAGGATTATAAGTAGTTTCTATTTTTTCATCTTTATTGCTATCATCCTCTGCCGCATCTTTATCTTCTTCTAGTAAATTTATGGCGGTTTGAATCTTTTCCACATAATATTCAAAAGGCTCGAATGGCAAGAGCTTCAAAGAATAATTTAAATTTACCCATTCCAAGGTAGTAGCATAGGGCGGTAGGTGGTCTAAATGTGTGTTTACTACGATATCCATTGCGATATTAATCGCTAAGGTGCTATAACTACCCTTTAATTCTTTTGCTCTAATTAAATGCATAGAGACTATATGGAGTATTTCATGCTTAATCGTAGTTTCCATTTGTTTTATAGTAAGAGTCAAAAAAATGATAGGATTAAAATAGATAACATATTTCGTTCCTTTAAAATTCACAGCAGTAGGACTGCTGATATCAAATCGTATTTCCCTTGCCATTTGAAACAAAAAATATCCATAGAAATTATCTTTGTCTTCCATAAGACTTAAATTCACTTTGTCGACAAGGCTAAAAAACTCTTTTTTAAAATCTTCCGGAATCTGTATCTGAGCAGTATCCTCTTGCTGTTTTGCTTTTAAAAAAGAATTAATAATTTCATATGCTTTTTCATAAAGTCTTTCTACGTGGGTTTCAAAATAAGTTTCCATCCATTATCACCTGATTGAATGATAAGATTCAAAATATGCTTCGACAAAAGCTTCATTTTCTATGGCATATTTGTATACTTCCATATAATTATTTTTGATATCCTTCATAATTCCGATCATTAAATCTACCGGATATATTTTCAAAAACTCAATCAGCCTGTCAATAGAATCGCTTGGGTCACGATCGCCATTGTTTATATTTGCTTCTAAGTGTTTTAGAATATTTTTTGCAGCTAAATAAAGTCTTGTATGACTTTCATTTTTTATCTTAACTTTGACCGGTTCAGGCAGAGAATTTCCTGAAAATACATCTTCATAAGAGAGTAGCGCGTTATAATCGGATTCAACAAAGGTAACAAACTCTTCGGCAATGAGTTTCCCGACATTTCCTCGGATGACATTTAAAAATACCGATCTAGGTACAGAATCTTTTTTCTCTTTATAAACTTTATAAATACCAGAAATTCTTTCATAGCTTCTTGGCGTTGCTCTTATATCATTTTCGTTGACTTTATGCAAATATTCCGGGAAGGTGGAAATAAACTCGATAACCTTTTGCTCCATGCCTGCAGTTATTGCCCAATCTAACCACTGCATAGAATCAGGTTCCATGTGTAACCACACAAAGCGATTTTCTTGGGCTACATCCATATCTACCACTTGATAATCAAAATCCGCGCCATATTTACTGGAAGGATTCATAGCGGCTACAATTTTTACATTTTCATGTAACTTATAGCCATTAATTTCTCTATTTAATATCAAATTCATAAGTTCCTGTTGTACGGTATGTTCACAACGATTAATCTCGTCTATAAATAAAAGAACTGTTTTTCCTGTTGCTATTTCTTCATCAATTTCCCGTAACTTATTATGAACGGCATATACGGTAGTTTTCTTTTCAACGGTAGCTCCTTGATGGTCGATTTTTGTATAAGATTCTATCGTTGGCAGACCACCTATTTCCCCTTCTTTAAGGAGATTACCATCAATAACAATTAAACTCCAATTATTTTCATGAGCAATTTCCTTAACTAACGCCGTTTTCCCGACTCCAGTTTCCCCAACGATTAAAGGCACTTCCCCAGTAGATAGTACTAAATCAACACTTTTTAATGTATCGTTAAAATTCATGATATCTCCCACCTATTTGATCTTGAGCTTTTCATCTACAGCTATTTTTTTTGCCTTTTTACTGCCGTGTTTATAAATAAACATTAACTTGTCAATGGCTAGAATGTCGCTATTTTTATCTATAGTACTACAATTTAAATAATCTCTAACGTATTTTTCTTCAACATTTTCATTGGATAATGCTTCTTTTAATACTTGTTCTACTTCATCTTTAGACAGCTCTATTTCTTTTATAACATATTTAATCACTAAAATATTTACTTTCAGAAATTCCAGCACTTTATTTTTATCTAAATCATTGATAAGCCGAATTGCCCGTTCGTCATTCTTGATAGCAATAAGCTCGGCCTGATGTGTAGGTGAATTGATATATCTTAACGCCTCATAGCTTATTTTTACAGCCTCTTCCTGTACGCTTTCATAAGGTTTTTTTATAAATTGTATGGAATCGTAATTTTTGCTTACCGCTAATAGTTGTAATTCCTCGCTTGGATTATTCACATATTTAATAGCCCAGCCAGCTTGATTGATAGCTAATTTAATTAACTTATCTGTTGGATTTTTAATATACTCTAAGTTATTCCAGCCATCACTTATAGCTTTGATCATCATAGTTTCTGTAGGATTATTTATAAATTGAATCGCCCGGGCATTATTGGCTATAGCTAATTCTTGCATCTCTCTCGTTGGACAATCTATATGTTGTATCGCAAGTCCATTTTTTTTAATGGCCAATAGCTTCATCTCGTCTGTAGGATTATCTATGTATGCTATAGCATAAGGATTATTTTCTATCATTTCAATAAGCTTTGCTTTTTCCATAATGAACTTTCCTTCTGTCATTTTTTTATATGTAATGATTACTTATTATTTTAAGTGTTATAAATAGATTAATTATACCACTCTATAAAAAAAGGATCTAGAAATGCTATAGAAAAGCCTCAACCTTGTAGAAGCAAAGGTTGAGGCTTGATTTCTGATGTATTGAGTTTAAGAAGAAAAATTATATATCGTCGCCGTCTAATCCTGAAACGGAATAAGTACTACTCTGTTTAGTCGTAGCTGCTCTGGTAATTAAGATTACGGCTGCTAATATGCTGATAGCTGCAAGGAAAATCATCAGCATAGCCAACCGCAAGGGCGGCGTATGAAAACGGTCATTTCGGGCAACATAGCTTACGAGACGATTTTTTTCTGTGGCGTACCAAATCCTGCTTGTTGAATTTTGAAAAGCAGTATGATATAGTATTTACAAATGAAGAGATTGGAGTTGAAAAGATGATTAATCTTT
>CAZFNE010000336.1:0-3800 GCA_964520335.1 uncultured Methanosarcinales archaeon
TACAGATCAAAACTTTTTAAAGGCAAGCTCCAGTGGTCTGCACCCAAGCAGATGAATCGCTACAGGCTCTTTGCAAAAGACAACGATATCCCATTTTTTATCGTAATAGGGCTTGGAGGAAAGGCCAGGAAACCGAAAAGAATGTTCTGTATCCCACTACAGTTTGCAAGCTCGTATGGATTTCCTCCGGATTTCGTTGAGAAATTCGAACGCAATCCAAAAAAGAACTTTTTCTGGAGAAATGGGCTTCTAAAATAAAGTTTAAATACTAATTATAGTTTTACTGTTTTATCTGTAAATTATACCCCTATATACTTCTGTAACCTCTTTTTTGTTTAGTAATGCAGTTATCGGTAGAAAAAATATGGTCTTCTAAAATTAAACTATATGAAGCGTTTTCTGAAAGCTGTTTCGTAGTCTTTGGAATGATTATTTACCAATTCGCATAGCTCCAATTAGCCGATGCTGAATTTTTTTAAGCAAACAAAATTAGCTCGAAATTTGGGATTATTCTTATCTTTCTGGCACTTACATTAATTGGAAATATCTTAAAAAGGGGCTGGAAATGACTTTGGAAGATCAAACTCATATTATACTTCGCATTCTTTATGGATCCACTTACCGTTTTTATACACGTACCCATTCGTAAAAAGTAAACTCTGTTTTTTGTAGCGAAGAAAAGGAACACCTAAAAATTCAGAGTCCATAGAACTTTCGGTACATTGCCGGTGATTTTTGCCTATTCCTTCAGCTATCGTAAAAATTTGAATTTTGTCCATAAGTGGTTTATAAGTAAAAGTTAAAATTGCCTTATGCAGGATACGGAGTTGAGGGGCAAAATACTACGGGGCTCACAGATAATCAATATTTTGAAAGAAGAGCTGGAAACTAAAATTATCGATGTAAAAAGAGAACCGGAGAACTCATTTGAATTCGTCCGAATAGAGACCAGCCGCGGAGAAGTAGATTGTAAGTACTATAAAGCGAGAGATGCAGATAAAGGTATAATTATGGTTGGGGGAATAGGCGGGGGTTTTCAGACTCCTGCAGATAGCCTGTACCCACGTTTGTGCGAATATTTCAAAGGAATTGGTATAAGTTCACTAAATTTAAAATATAGGACTGCAGGGAATCTGTCTGAATCTGTAATAGACGTTCTTGCAGGGATTGAGTTTTTAAAATCGGAAAATGTAAATATTCTTGGCTTGGTAGGCTATTCTTTTGGAGGTGCTGTTGCTGTTCAAGCAGCATTCAACGAAAATAACGTAAAAACAATAGTCTTGATCTCAACTCAGGGTTTCGGGCTTAGTCCAATATCCTTCCTTCCTAAAGAAACATCTGTATTCCTGATTCATGGCGAAGAAGACGAAAGAATATCTCCAGAAATTTCGGTATATGCATATGAACAGGCACATGAGCCTAAAAGAATTGAGATATACGACATGAAAGCTGGACATAGCTTAGATGAAGTAGCTGACGAGATTTACGAAGAAGTAAGGGACTGGATTGCAAAATATTTAATGGGCTGATCCCAAAACTCAAAATTGATCCTCTGAGTTTCAAATTCTAAAAAATCATTCTAAAAAATCAATAGACTTACCGATAATGAAAATTGTTCTGAAACTTTTACTGATGTGAAAATAAAATTGGTTTTGAGATGAACTCAATAAATAAGTCAGGGAAATAAGAGGCGGAATAAGATCATAGAAAAATCTCCTCTCTGCCCTATAACCACGAAGAATGCCTTCAGATGCGAAGTCTATGCCCGTACCTTTTTTCTGGGTTTTCTGTCCCGAATTTTGCTTCATGAGAAAAAATTAGCTACTATCTGGATGGGTTGTCTTTTAGTCACTGTCTCCTGAGCTTAATTTCGTCTCTTCCCCCCCCTTTCTGTAGTCGCAATAGCATATACATTGCCATCTTTGTTTATTAATGAACTGAAAGTCAGCCACACATCAATTATCCGGCCGTCCTTGATCCCCCTATTTTAGTCGGAGAAACAAAAGAACTAAATGAACTTGTTAAATTTGAAGAACAGATAAACAATTACGAGACTCTACGGGTAAGAAAGGATAATAAGATGATAAATGTCTCGTTAACGCTTTCTCCAATTCTCGATGACTCTGAAAATATGATAGCAGTCTTGGTTATTGCCAGGGATATGACCGAAAGCAAAAAAGTAGAAGAAAAACTGATTAAACTCGAAGAATTACACAGACTTGTCATTGAGCAGACAGGACAGTTAGTATATGACTATGATTTAATTACAGATAAGTGCAGTTGGACAGGTGCCATAGAAGAAATTACAGAATATAGTTATAAAGAACTTCAGATGCTTGGCAAGTATTTTTGGATTACGGGAATCTTTCCTTTAGAAAAGCTTAGTATTATAAAACCTTTTAGGATGAGATATCTCGAAAATCGATATAGTGAAGAATTAAAGTTGAGAAAAAAAGACGGAACTTTCATTTACATTGAAAATAGAGGTATTTTACTTAGGGATAGTTCTGGTTTTCCTTACGAGGCTATTGGGGTAATAAATAATATTACAAATTTTAAAACTGCAATAGATAAAATCGAAGAAAGTGAGGAGAGGTACAGATCTTTCGTACAAAATTCCTATGCCATTGTTTATCAGTTTGACGAAAACTTTGTCCCTGTATTTCTTGATGGTGCTATTGAAGAGATAACCGGCTATAAAGAAGAGGATCTCATATCTCTAATTGGGTGGAGAAAGATAATCCATCCTGCTGATCTGTCTCTTGTTCTCAAAGAAAAAGAAAAGGTTCGAGGTTTTTCATCTTCTGGTTATGTGAATATTGAGTATCGTATCAAACACATAGATGGAAGTATCAGATGGGTTAATGAAGTTTTCCAAAAAATTGTGCGAGAGGAGAGAAAGGAGAGTTTGTACCAGAGTACAATTTTTAATATAACCGAGAGAAAAAAAACTGAAGAAACTCTGAGGAAGTTTGAAATTGCTAGAAAGAAGGAAATCCACCACAGGATTAAGAATAATCTTCAGGTGATCTCATCCCTACTCGACCTCCAAGCTGAAAAATTCAATAACAGAAAATGTATTGAGGATTCAGAAGTCAAGGAGGCTTTCAGAGAAACTCAGGACAGAGTTATATCGATGGCTCTGATCCATCAGGAGCTCTATAAAGGCAACAGAATTGATACACTTGACTTCTCACAGTACATCCAGGATCTCGCGAGTAACCTGTTCCTCACCTACAGGCTTGAAAATCTCGAAACAAGTATAGATAAGGATATAGATGAAGGCATTTTCTTTGACATGGATATTTCAGTCCCATTAGGAATTATTATAAATGAACTGGTTTCAAATTCTCTCAAATACGCATTCTCCGACAGAGATAAAGGAAAAATCAGAATTAAACTCCATAGAGAAGAAAATGCAGAATGTAAAAACGAAGACTGTGATATCACTTATATTCTGTCCGTCTCAGACGATGGAGTTGGCATTCCAGAAGACATTGATATTAAGACTCTTAATAGTCTTGGACTTCAACTGGTTGTTTCCCTTGTAGACCAGCTAGATGGGGAACTTGAACTAAAGAAGAACAATGGAACTGAGTTCACTATAAGGTTTACTGTACCAGAAAAAAATGATCTGGAATCAGCGGAATCCTGACTACGACTAGGTGATAATGATTAACTCATTTGTACTCTGTTCAGTTTGAAGGAAAATAAGACCTTTACATCTATTTATATCTTAATCTTTTTAGGAATCGAGGGCATGCCAGAAATGCACTTTCTCCTTCTACATTACAATATTT
>CAZFNE010000337.1:0-3787 GCA_964520335.1 uncultured Methanosarcinales archaeon
AATTTAAAAAATGCAAAAGTTGACTGCGAAGCAGTCAACTGCGTAAGTCCTATAAAGGAAAAGTATGGTGTACAATATTCACAAAAGCAAGTTGGAGTTATACTTCATAGTTTTAATATGTACCATTCTAAACCTTATGTTTTAGATTACAGAAGACCTGAAAATGCCGAAGAGATTTTAAAAAAAGTTGACAGAAGCTATTCCAGAATTTATTGGTCCAGATGAGCAATATGTAATAGGTTTTCTTGATGAATCTTCACCACAAACAAAAGCAAATACACAGCGTCTTTGGTCATTTAAGAAACCTTTGATGATCAAAAATACGGATTACATAAAAGCAAACTCATTTGCCTTTTATTCAATTAATGGAAATAATCTTATTGATTTCAAAGAGAATTCAAAGGCAGAAAGTGTATGTGAGTTTCTTGAGAAAATAGTGGAAGAGAACAAAAAGAAAACCATAATACTTTTATTGGATAATTTAAAAGGACATAAGGCATACAAAACTAGAATAAAACCAAAAGAACTGGAAATTAAACTTGTGTTTCTTCCACCTTATTCACCAGATCTAAATCCTTTAGAATTTATATGGAAAACGCTTAAAAGAGAAGTATCTGTCACATTGATTCAGTCAAAAGAACATTTGAGAAATATAATCAAAAATGAATTTATAAAAGTAGAAAACTCATTATCATTTGCAAAGAGTTGGATGGAAAAATTCCAGCAGCAAATAAAAAGTGTAATTTGTTGAGTAAATGACTATAATCTCTCATACATCTGTTGCTCTCTCAAATGAATTATTTAAGCAAAACCAAAGTATCGAAATCAAGAAGGCAAATCTGAACTAAGGAAGCGCTGATATGATAGATGAAAGCATAAATCAAAAAAACTCAGACTCAGAAACCATATCTGGAGGTGGGACTCTTAAACCTGATACTCCTAATGGGGGGGAAAATTATAATCCTGTAGAAAATGTTCAAGATTCCAGGGATAATTCCTCTAATTTCAACTGTGTGCAAAACAATTCAGCGCCCATAAAAAAGGAAAAAAAACGTAATTTAATATCTTCCATACTAACTGTAATAGGACTCCTTACTGTCATATTTCTCGGTATTGCAATAATTTCTTATGCCTTTGGGCTTGGGGGGGATAATGGAGGTTCCGGGAAGGTTGCAGTTATTTATGTACAGGGTACAATCCTTTCGGGGAATGTCCCGTCCGGGCTCGGATATGCAACTTCGGAAGAGATTTCTGAAAATATCCGGAGTGCAGTCTCGGATCAGAATGTAAAAGCAATTGTTCTTCGAGTAAATAGTCCGGGAGGTTCTCCTGCTGCAGCCCAGGAGATAGTAAGGGAAATTAAGAGGGCTCAGGATAAAAATGTCAGTGTTGTAGTTTCTATGGGAGATCTTGCAGCAAGTGCTGCATATTACATAGCTGCTCCTTCTGACTACATTTTTGCAAATCCTTCTACAAGTACGGGATCCATTGGGGTTATCTGGACTTTTCAGGATCTGACAGTTTCCAATAAAAGAGAGGGAATAGACTATTATATTGCAAAATCAGGGGATTTTAAAGATATGGGAAGCCCCTGGCGAGGGCTTACTAAAGAAGAAAAGGAATACGCCAATTCTGTGGTCATGGAAAGTTACGAAGATTTCATAACCCAGGTTTCTGAAGGCCGGAATATGAGCCAGGATAAAGTAAGAACTATTGCTGACGGGCGTATCTATACAGGTGCCAAAGCAAAGGAACTCGGGCTTGTTGACGGCTTCGGAGACCTTTACGATGCAATAGATAAGGCTGGCGAGCTTGGCGGGGTTGAAGGAGAACCAAAAGTGGTCTATGTTAACAAAGTCAGCTTATCAAAGCTGCTTCTTGGCTCGGATTCAGGAGAGACGAACAGGACAGTTAAGCAGCTTGTCAGCTACTTTGAAGAAAGCCCATACGGGCAGATTATCGCTTAAAAAGTTGATGAATAACTAGATTTTGATAGAGTCTAAAAATCCCAAAATAACCTAATTTTTTGCAAGGTTTCTTATTAATTGCAGCCTGGAAATAGCAAATTATATATTGGTCAAAACGCAGGATATCTCGGGCTTAATATGCTGGAACTCAAATTCATACGGAATAATCCCGATGTAGTCGGGCGTGCTCTCATTAACAGAAATATGGGCACAGAACTTATAGATTCCCTTCTTAAGTATGACGCTGCCTGGAGGGAGTGTCTTGTTGAGGGTGATAAATTAAAACATGAGCGAAATGTAGTCACCCGCGAGATAGCGAAGCTTAAAAAGGAAAATAAAGAGGCCTCATCCAAGATCGAAGAGATGCAGGCTATAAATTCCCGTATTAAAGAAATTGATGACAATATTCGCGACTACAAATCCAAAATAAATGAAATCCTGCTCAATATCCCGAACATTCCTTCCGAAACCACTCCTATTGGGAAGGACGAAAACGATAATCCGATTATAAGGGTTGTCGGAAAGCCAAGAGAATTTACATTTACTCCAAAGCCCCACTGGGAAACCGGAGAAGATCTGGATATCCTGGACTTTGAAAGGGCAGCCAAAATCGCAGGCCAGGGCTTTGCAGTTTATAAAGGGATGGGAGCAAAACTCGAAAGAGCCCTTATAAATTTCATGCTTGACGTACATGCGGAACAGGGTTATACCGAAGTTTTTCCTCCTGTTCTTCTCAACGAAAAAGCCATGACAGGCACAGGGCAGCTTCCAAAATTCAAAGATGACATGTATATGTCCACAGACGGCTTTTATCTTGCCCCAACTGCTGAAGTCCCTGTAACCAATCTTTTCATGGACGAATATATGGAAAAACTCCCTGTTTTCCTTACGGCATATACTGCCTGTTTCAGGCGTGAAGCAGGGAAACATGGACAGGATACAAGAGGTATCATTCGTCAGCACCAGTTCAATAAGGTTGAGCTTGTCAAATTTGTGAGACCTGAAACCTCTTATGAAGAACTTGAAAAACTCACCCTTGATGCCGAAGAGATCCTTAAACTCCTAAAGCTGCCCTACAGAGTAGTCAGCCTCTGTACAGGAGACCTTGGATTTTCTGCGGCTAAAACCTACGATCTTGAAGTGTGGGTTCCTACACAGCAAAAATACCGCGAAATCTCCTCCTGTTCGAATTTCGAGGATTTCCAGGCCAGAAGGGCAAATATCCGTTTCAGGACCCCTGAAGGGCCACAGTTTATTCATACCCTTAACGGTTCAGGGCTTGCTGTAGGCAGAACCGTTGTTGCAATTCTTGAAAACTACCAGAGGGAAGACGGAAGCGTGGAAATTCCGGAAGTTTTGAGGCCCTATCTGGGAGGAGCAACAGAAATTCGAAAAGAAGAAATTCAGAAAGAGGAAACCAATAACGATCAGTAAAAGAAAACAGCGATAACATAAAATAGTAAAAAAATTTTGTAATTAAATTTGAGATATTAAGATATTATCGAGATTTTAAATACCTAGAATTGTTAAATGTCTGCGGTATTTTCAATGCTTTATAATCCAAATTTTTTTCAATTTTTTGATTCTCTTCCAATTCCTCTTTCTTTCAATTCTTTCCTCTTTTTCTTCTTATTTTTTTTCCTTTTTCCTTTTTTCTTTTTCGTTAGTTCTTTTTTCATTTTAGCTATAAGTTTCTTTTATCGGTTCTTTTCCATTTTCAGCATTTACTGCATTCTTTTTACATATTTTATCCAGAAGTATGATATTGTTGAGCATGAGGGAAGCGCTCCAGCCAAGAGGAATTGCCCAGGCAGCCTTGC
>CAZFNE010000338.1:0-3781 GCA_964520335.1 uncultured Methanosarcinales archaeon
TTAAGCATTTCTTTAGAAAAAGAAGCTTTTACTGTATCAATAAGAGCTGTTTTTTCTCCAAGGATTAAATATGAAGTATAAGTTGTCCCCTCAGTAGTCACCCCCTGGAATTCTCTTCCTTTGAGTCAATTGCTCCTACTCAGTAAATTCCTCTGAAAATTTTCATGGCTTCGCCTGTTCCTGCTTTCATGCCCCCACATTCCTCCCGTTTTTCAGGTTTGCATTCTGAACCTTGTTATTTCCTCAAGATAACTGTCAATAAGTTCATAATGGCCTCTCTCAAATCTTGCCAGCATCTCAAAGAAATGTTTCTGGTTCTCGTCTGAGATCCTTTTTGCCAGCTCGGAGTAAAAATCTTCACTCTTTCTTTCATGCCTCATTGCCGCAAGAAGGATACCGGCATCCCCAAGGCTGATTTCTCCTACTTTTGTCCGGGCTGTGTTGAATTCAGGCGAAAAAGACTGACCGCTTGGTATTTCAGTCTCAATAACCGGAAGCTTTTTTTCGTTGCGATAGCTTTCGAGATAGCCAATGTGCTTCAACTCTTCGCTTGCTAGATCCTCATAGAGTTGCTTAAATTTCGGATCATCCATTAATTCTGCTTTTTGTAAGTAAAAAGCTCTAGCCTCTTTTTCCCTTTCAATTGCAAGAGCTACGGCTTCTTCAATCCCCTTAAGGTTTTTGACTTCGTCAATTACTTCTTGATAGGCACCCATTTTTCCACTCCCTCTTTAATTTTTAGTTTTATTTTCAAATTCCATTTTAAAATTTTTTATTATATATGCTTATGTTATTTTTACTTATTATTTTTACACAGCTATTTCTTTTGAGACCTTGTACTTTGGTTTGCTTGTTCTCTATCCTCAAGTCTCTGTATTATTATTTTGGGCTTTTGCTGCTTTTTTTGATTTTCTTCTGACTCTCTCAGCCATGTCTTCAGTTGGCCTTTCAAGTCCAAATAGGTCGTATATTTCATAGGGACTTTCAAGTACTGTGATATTTTCCATCTGCGCGAGTTTTTCGGAATTTGTAACATCTACTTCACGCATAGTAAGTACAAACTCTCTCCCGCTCGGGGCAGCAGTCTTTACACTTCCTCGTTTCAGGTCTACAGGCATAATATAAATAGGAGTTTGACCTTTTGCGGTTTGGGAAACTGCATTTGTAACGAGAGTATCTGCAATTCCGTATACTATTTTTGCAACAGTATTTGCGGTTGCTGGCGCTATTAACAGGAAATCGTAATATCCCATCTGTAACGGGCCTGCAATGAATGGGGAATTGGGCCCTGCATCCACCTTAAAGTTAGGGAAATCCTTTTGAATTTTGTCCCATAGATGATACCATTTCATTACAGTTTCCCCTTCTTTGGATAGGAAAACCATGGTATCAACCCCTGTTTTTTCTTTGATGTCTACTAAAATACTATAGGTCTCAAGCATCTGGTCTCCAGAACCTGTAATTCCCCATGCAAAACGTTTGATTTTTTTGTCTAACTTTTCTACCAATGTAACTCTCTCCTTAGACAATTTTCAATTTTAAGCTCTATTTTGCTTATTTTCTGGCTAATTTGCTAAATGAGAGCTTAATTACTTAGTATGACCTAAGAACTGTTTATTTTTAATAAGGTATTTATTTTGTAATAAACTCGTCAGTGTTGTTAATAAACAGTTTTCCCCAGCTTTCCTTTTAGATCTATTTTTATATAATTAAACTTCCAACTTAAAATATATATTTTAAGGTCAAGTGTCTCTAAATTTCATTCTGTAAAGTTAGAAGTTGAATAGCAGGTATTGTTTTTATTTAATTAGTATTAGTTCCGGTTGTTATAAATTATTTAATTATCAGCCTTTTTTGACAGCTCTGGTGATTGGGGTTTAGAGCTTACAGAACCTGCCTTTTTTACCATCTGGGTAGTCTGGATAAGTTTTTTCAAAGTTCTTCTAAGGCTTCTCATTCCTTCAGAGTCTTCAGAAACTCCTTCTGCTCCTCTGTCCTGAGACCAGAAAGTCCCTCCAAGATTTGCCCCAAAAGAGCCTCCTCCAATAGGAATCATTTCATTAATTACGTAAAAGTTTAAAATTGTCTGGATAGCCGGTTCCTGTCCACCAACCCGGTCTCCTCCATCTGCGATTCCCATTCCTACTTTGTTTAAAAAAATCTTCATATCTTTTGCAACAACAGCCCTGCATCTGTCCATAATTGTTTTTGTCTGTGCGCTTAAAGTACCCTGATAAACAGGTGTGCCTATAATCCAGGCATCTGCCCAGATCATTTTCTCATACAGTTCAGCTGAGATGTCGTCTTTATGGATGCAACCCTCTTTTGTCCTTACGCAGAAGTCGCAATGGATGCAAAAATTTAGCTTCTTTCCTTTAGAGGAAAAATAATAAGTCTCTGCCCCATACTTTTCCCTGGCCGTTTTAAGGGCTTCTTGCACCAGAAAATCCGTTGCCATATTCCTAGGACTTCCAGATATTCCCAGAATTTTTATTGGTTTGGATTCGGTTTCTTGCATGTCCCCTCCGAATTACCTTTTTAAACATATATCTTCAAATATGTTTTTATATTTTTATACACCTACTAGAAACTAATTCTAGCATTTTTTGAATGAGTACTTTATGTACATCTTATATTTTAGCTTTTTATTTTTGATTTAATTTTCTTTTTCTTCTCCTTAAGCTTTCCGAAACTTGAAAAACAATAAGAAAACAAAGAAAAAAACTGTGTTAAGAAAAAAGTATTTTATCTGAGAATTTCCTTTATATATGATTCCTAAAACTGTTTCTTAAGATTAAAGCCAGTTGATAGTTATAAACAACTGCAGGATGTTAAATACATGAAATTATTATTATCATTGTTTTTATTATTATTATTATTATTATTATTTTATAGTGCCAAAAATTCCATTATTACGTTTTTGACAAAAAATAAAGTTTAATGTTAAGATTGTAGTATGAAAATGATTAATTCTGACGTTTCCTGAACTTTTAAATAAATCTGGATTAATTATCCGGTTCTAAATTTTGTTAAATTTACCTTACTCAGGCTTTCCATGAACATTTCTTACCCTCTTCTTCCTCTCCGGAAACGACTTCGATTTTTTTGTTTGCCTCCCAGGTTCCATGTATATTACAGTTTTCGAGAGCATGAAGGTTTGTGATTATGGATTTTTCGCCGCAAGCCCCGCAGATATTTACTCCACGTATCCTGCAGTTTTCTATTTCCTTTATTGCAATTAGAGCTTCTTCGGCTTCTATCCTGAAGGTAACTTTTGTATTCTCTTCAGGACTAAATTCTTTCCGGCCTACGAGTTTATTATACAGGTAAAGTTCAATCCACTCTATAGTATGCTTTTCGTTCGTTATATGAAGGGCGCTGCCAACAGTCACCGTTACTTCAAAAGGCACTCCTGCTGTCACTATATCAGGAGCTTCAATCAGTGGAATATGTGTTCTTTCGTTTTCGGTAAGATTTTCAAGATCAACAGGCTTTTTGACCTCTTCCCTTTTGTTGTTATCCATTTTAGGACTCCCCTTTTTTAGCTTCTAACCTATCTTTAAATGTATTTTACCTTTGAGCCTTGACAATATTATTCATTAAATTATAGAAAATATTAGTTTATATTATTGCTTTTATTATTTATTTACTTCTGACATAATAGATTAATTGCCAGCAATTTCAATTGAAGACCTCACCGAGGCTCTCCACTTTATCTAAAAAATATAAAATATTAAAAATTAAACTAAAAACAGCAATGGTATTTTATGAAAAATTTATT
>CAZFNE010000339.1:0-3775 GCA_964520335.1 uncultured Methanosarcinales archaeon
TTATCTGGAATAATCACGATACAAGATACAAAGAATACGGAGATACAGCTTATTTATATAATGCTCAAGGAAAATTGGTTTCTTCGAGGAAAGGATAAATTCTAATGAGTAATCCTCATTTCTTTTTTTATTTTGAGATTTTTATAATCCTTTAATTTATAAGCTTAATTTTTTCTTACAAGAGATCTAGAAATCTATTTTGTTTCTCTTTGATATTTTGATTGGAAAGAAGGGATGATTAAAATTGAAACGAATTTTGATAGTGTTAATAGCTTTACTTTTGTTAACGAGCTTAGGGTCTGCAGCTACTATTTCAGTAGGGAAAACAAGCTCTTATAAGTATCATACGATACAAAGTGCTGTAAATGCAGCTAAAAGCGGAGATACAATCTTAGTAGCTGATGGCTCTTATCCTGAAGTTGTAAAATTCCGGTCTGATGTTAATCTACAGAACATAGTAACCGACTTAAAAATACAAGGAGCTACAGTTAACGGAAAATATGTTTATCCTAGAGTCTATGGATTTGATATGAGTCATAATGACGCAGGAGCGGACATAAACGGATTTAAACTAACAAGATATGGGATAGATAATAGTTATTGTGGATCTCATATTTACAGAAACAACTATTTTGAAAATTGTGGAATTTCAATATGGGGCTCTTTTTAAAGGCGTTCTATGCTTCTTTTCTTCTCTTCTAAGAGCCTTTGTAGGCATCATACATAGCCTGGATTTTTACAAGTTCTAAGTTGCGCTCTGTCTCCAATTGTCTCCAAGTCCCTGCTAATGAAACTTTAGAATTTTTTTGTTTTATAAATAAAATACGTAAGCCTTAAAACGTCCTAGATAATTTGTTGTACATAATTTATGATTTGTTTGGGTGTTTTCATGAAAAAATACGTTCTTGTTATGATAGTATTATTGTTGGTTGCATCGGCTGTCGGGTGCACTGAATCCAATAGTAAAGGTACTAATGTTTCATCTGAAGGTGCTTCCAATAGTGGTCAGGACAATATACAACAATCTGCGCAGACTACTGAACCCCCTTCAAATGGTCAGGACAATATACAGCAACCTGCTCAAACTACAACTGAAACATCAAGTACCTATAGTGATGCTGTTTGGTTAAATGTTATTGCAACCGATACGAGTTCGACAGGGAGTTTAGTCACCGACATGAATAACATCGGGTATGCGTGTGCTCATATCGATATAGTCGGTATGGCTCAAACAGGTATATATGCTGAAAATTTGTACCAAAGCACAAATGCAGCACTACAAAATAGTAACCTTTATAATGTGTCTCCCGAATTGCAGTCAGCGAAAGATGAGTATAATCTAGGATTAGCGAGTATTAATACGGCAGCAATGCTTATAGCTGGTTCAGTTGACGCTTATAATAAAGGGGACAGTGATACATGTATAAGTTTAATGAAATCCGCTAAAACGTCTACTGACGCGGGAAATCAACATCTTACTACAGCAGCTTCTCTGATTCAAGAGTACAACAAAAATCATGGTGTAAAATAAAGGAGATTTCCTTTATTTTTTCTTTTTTTTAGGTGGTATATTATGAACTTTAATATTTCCCTCCTCCAGTAATCTTGCCAATATTCCATAATTTTTGCCACACATAGGACATCTTTCAAGAAGAAACGCTTGATGCACGTCGAACATTTTTGCCAGATTCAGGACTTCCTTTGCTCCTTTATTGTACTGCTCTGTGTAATCTATGGAAGGATCTTCCTTCCCAATAACCCGCAGCCCTTCTGGAGTTTTTATTACTTTACAATCAGGCCTTGGGGTAGGTAGCCCCCCCATAATTGCTCCGCATAGTGGCAATACATGATAATCTTCTATGAGATCCACTGCTCCCTGCCTGATAAGACGCTTTCCCATCTTGTAATATTGTCCATGCATCCTACATGGTACTCCAAACGCGCAAAGAGATACTATCACTGTTTCCTTGTCTGCCATATGGGTGACTTTTAGAAGTCATGAAATACAAATCTTTCTAAATTGGATTCCATTATTTTATAAGACTGTGTTTATGTTAAGCTAATTTTCTTTGACAGAACGGGGTAATCGATAGGAAAAAATTTCTACCCAAAAATGGAATGAGTCTCATGATTCTTAATTTTCACATTTGTATGGTTTTTTGTATTCCATATTGTATGGAATGAATCTGAACAAGTTTCTCTTCTTTAATTAGTAAAAAATAGCTGATTATAATCTCTACAATAACCACCTTTATGATAATTCCTGCTCTGAATCTCACTCCAAAACAAAAATAAGAGTACAAAAAAGCATTGGATCATTTAGATAAATAGTCTATTATTTAACTAGTTTTATAAGTTTTTTCACAAAAAGAATACTTTTTCAAAATATCTTGATTTTTAATATTAACATTTTTTGAAAATTATGGAAAAGATAGGAGAATAGGGAAATGAAAAATAAGAGCAGGTTTCATTCAGCAGCTTTAGCCTCAGCCGCAGTGGTTTTATTTTTGATTCTCATTTCGTCTACCGCATCAGCAGCTATTACTGAAACTCGGATTACGGGTAGTGGGTAGGAGTTATTGAAAACCACAAGCATAAAGATCTCTGTGTAATTTATTCAAATGCGGATGGTGTACTTGCTTTTTCGGAATTGATCAATGACTCAGGGCCACGACCGGATTACGAATGATAAACCAATTCAGAAATCCAGCTATCTGTGGTAAATTATTTAGCTAACGCGTTCAATTCCAGAGGAAAATTGAAATAAAAAAGTTAGCTTGTTAAGTGAAAGATATTTATTATTCCCGTAGCTGCAAGATCCACTGCAAGGGCTGCGAGTAAAAGCCCCATAAGTCTCGTAAAAACGAGCATCCCATTATAGCCGATATAATCATTAATTTTTCTTGAGAAGAGGAAAATATACAGGCAGATTACAAAAGTCAGTAAGATTGCTATAAGAATTATTATTTTTTGCCCAAAATTCTCGGTTCCACCCATAAGGACAATTGCTGTGCTTATAGTGCCAGGGCCTGTGAGAAGAGGAAGGCCTATAGGGAAAATCCAGATATCATTCCGGTCCTGCGAATGAGATATTTCCTCGCTGGTTATACTCTGCCTTGAGATCTTGGCATGCATCATGTCAAAAGCAATAGTGAAAAGCAATACACCTCCCACAACGCGCAAAGCGTCTACACTGATGCTGAAAAGGTTCAGGATCATGCTCCCTGTAATTGCAAAAAAGAGGGCAATTACGCAGGCGAGGGCCACGGCTTTTTTTGCAAGTTCATTCTTTTCTTCGCAGGTCATTTCGTTCGTAAGGGAAATAAAAGATACAACCCCGCTTACAGGGTCAACTATTACGAAGATGGATGTGAATACAAAAATGAAAAACCCAAGGCTTTCAGCAATCACCTTTACTTCTATCCTCCTCACTCTCTAAGTTATACATATTATTTTACAAGTTATAATAGCTATCGTTCTTCGGAAATATTGATCTTCTAGAAATTCTTTATTTAGGCTTAAAAAGTCTGAAATCCTGAAAGTTCGGGAATAGTATAGCTTGCGTTTCCAAAAAACGCTTAATAAACGGTTTTATTAAAAAAATATGAGGAGGGCTCTGCTGCATTCTAAGATAATATTTAAATAATCAGATTTGTCTATAATAGTAACAATTGTGAATAGTTAATCTGACAGTTAAAAAATTAGCATAGAATGAAGAATTCTGCAATACTTCTGCAAGAAAAGAAGCCATTAAAAAGACACTCCCTACATGACA
>CAZFNE010000340.1:0-3761 GCA_964520335.1 uncultured Methanosarcinales archaeon
AACACTGTGACTGTAATCAACACAATAAACAACAATATTATAACCACAATCAATGTTGGATATCATCCTACTGCGGTTGCGGTTGCAGGAAATTATGCGTATGTGGCCAACTCTAACAGCAACACTGTGACTGTAATCAATACAATAAACAACAATATTATAACCACAATTAATGTTGGAGAGTACCCTGCTGCAATTTCAATTGTAGGAGAAGAGTGTCATGTGACTAATATCAACAGCAACACCGTGACTGTAATTAACACTATAAACAACAATATTGTAACCACAAAGCCTGCGACGAGCGTTATTGTTCCAGCCACTGGAAAATGTATGTGTCCTATACCAGTACAAAGACCGCCATGTCCTACATGTCCATGTCCGACATGTCCTTCAATACCAAAACAAGTATGTCCTGTTGCAAACTTCACATACAAGCCTGTTTGTGTAATACAGTTTACAGACTTTTCAAAAGATGCGAATAAATGGTACTGGAACTTTGGGGATGGGACAAATTCTACTCAGAAGAACCCTCTACACACATACAATAAACCTGGGAACTATACCGTAAACCTGACTGTAAGTAGTAAGAATTGTACAGTTACAAAATCTTCGATAGTTAGCGCCTGTATTTGTCCTCCAACACCGGGATATGTTACAAGGTAAATGTATAAAATGGTCATGAAAATAAATTAATTTGGATTAAGTTCTTAATTAAGATATATAGTCCCAGAATTGTATAAAAGTTCAGAAAATGAATAAAAGAGAAACAGAGAATTTAAGCACAATAATAGAAGAACAACTTGAGCCTGTCAGTGAACTCAAAAACAACTCCCAAGGGTTCAGGTTTGAAAATAGATTTCATAAGCCTCCAGAAATCTGGAGACTTATTCTTTATTCTCGAAGACAAATATATTATAATCATTATAAATTAGAACAGGTTGTTTAAAACCTGTGCTTCAATGGGTTGAAATTTAAGAAATTTGTATTCTCAACTTTTCTAAGTATTAATTATTTACGCTTTCAATTACTCAATCTCTTTTTCAAAAATTCTTTTAAGGTCGTCCATCGAAAGAGAAACATCAAACTCTTTTAGCTTGAAATACTTCTTTGCACGCATATCATCTTCTTCGAGTCGGAGATCGCTCTCAACGAATCCGGCTTTTTCCAGGCGTTTTAAATGAAGATTAATTACCTGTCTTGAAAGATTAAGGTCTTTTGCAAGTTCGTATACGTATCTTTCTTTTTCGGCCAGCAGATAAAGAAGTTTTAAGCGTACGGGATGGGCAAGGGCTTCCCCAATATCTACTATTTGTTGAAGAGAGTCTACCATCCCAAATATCCTCACATATCCAGTTTTTCATTTTTAATTTTGTCCGGTCTTTAATGTTACAGTTTCAACCTTAAATTTCCTCAAGTTTGGATTTTATTTCTTCTACTGTTTTTTTAATTTCTTCAATATCCTTTTCCATTTTCACAAGGCGTTCATTTTCTCTAGGAGCTGTATGTGCATAACCAGACCTATTTAATAGTACGAAACCCACTCCTATAATTAAAAGAATAATTAAAAAATTAAAGAGAAATCCCCATAGAGAGCCATACATTCCGTAACCCATACCATTCAAAATCTTCACCTCTAAATCGGATCAATTTAATCAGATCAATTTAAATCAGGTCTATTTGTAAGGTTTGTTTTATGTTTTTTAATTTGTCAGAGCTTTTATTAATTGTTCCAGACAGTAATTAGAATCGGTTATTAACATGCTTTTTTATTATTAAAAAAACTTTGCAGGAATTTTCTGAAAATAAAGAGAACTTAAACTGAGTAAAACTTAATCTAAGTAAATTTAATAATATGTTTTCAGAATTCTGATCTCCAGTGTACTTAAATTAAAAGTTTAACAAAAAGTTTGGGCTGGATAATAGTTTGGAGATTTATGGTTCTACAGAGAGCTTTAAATTCGGATCATCAAATGGATTTCCAAAATGAATATCCAAATTGAGTATTAATAAATAATTAAATAATTAATAAGTAAAGATGGGCTTAATTAAATTGGCTACCATAACCTCTGCAGCGCCCAAACCCCTGACAGTGGCCGTGACCATGTCTTCCACATCGCTCGGCAGAATCTAGATAGCCTGTAAATACTTCGCCGGTTACTGCATCAATTCTTGTCTGGCTTGAGGTCCCATTTTTATCCTGGTAAGGAACAATCCACCAGCGGCCCATCTGATAGATATTATCTTTGGAAACATTTCCGTCTATTTTCGACCTGGCAATTTCATATGCTTCGTCTGCGTTCTTTACTTTAATTTCTGTGCTCTGGTTAGAGTTAACATAAGGGCAATAAGAATTATTTCCTTTTGTATATCCAGGACAATATCCTGGATAAGAATTGTTTTCAGGATTTCTTGTTCCCCAATTATGCATAAATCCAAAGCCGTAATTTGTTGAGCCATTCGAAGTGGCAGCACTCACAATTACCACCCCAAAAACGCCTATCAACAGTATTCCCAAAAGAGCTATTGCTTCTCTTTTCTTCATTTTTTACCTCTATGCAGTTTCTTCATTTTTTTAGGTTTTTTGATATTCGCAAATTTTTGATCTTAAGAATTAAGGTTAAAAGCTAATAGATAGCTGGTAATTAACATATGTAGTGTATTAACTACATATGTAGTTTTTAATTAGATAAATAATTTATGATCACTCCTGCTGTTTTTCATTAAAACTTAGCAGTCCTGATGAACAGCTTTTCAGGTTTTATAAGAAAACTTTACTCCCATAATTAAAGATTTTAAGAGTTTCCTTCTTTTTTATTTTCAAAAAAAGGTAAAGGTCCATAATCTACAGATTGTAAAAAGATATTATAAAATTTAAAAAATATTGGATATTTATAACATTACAGGGCTTTCAAAAATTTAATTTCATAAGCTTTTCCTTTCTGGGAAATAAATATAAAGTGGCTTGGCAGATTATATTCCGGAGAGTATATGAAAGTCTTTGAGTGTGGCACAATTGATATTGCGCCTACGATTTCCAGATTGCTGAAGGTGCCTATGGTTCCGCCTTCAGGTAGGCCGATTCCTGAGGTAGAGAGTTATGCAAAGGAAAAGGGTTGCAATAGAGCCGGAATTATAGTTGTTGATAGCCTTGGATACTCCCTTTTTCTCCGCTTTTCCGAAATAATGAATAATTTGAGGGAATTTTCAGAAAAGGGACTTCTATTCAAATGCAAATCTTATGCTACTATAACTTCTCCTGCAATTGCATCAATTTTTACAGGGTATACTCCAGAGGAGCATAATATCTACTCGACAGCTGACATCTATTCTGAAAGGGCAAAAGACTCTGAAAATCCCAGGCTTAAAAGCATTATGGAATGGGCATACCGTGCATGCATGAAAGTTTCTGCTGTCATCGAATCCGAGGGAGCAGAAAGTTTCAGGGGGAGGATAAAAGACTTCTATGGTGTCCCAAATTCTGAAGATATTCTGGATTACGATCACAAAATCACTCAATATGCTATACAGGCCCTGAAAGAAAAGCCGGATATTATTGCAGTACACCTGAGGGCACTTGATAGGTTTTCACACAGGGCTGAAGATTGGGAACAATTGAAGCAGGCTGCAAAGGCTGTTGATGAAAATTTAGGGAAAATTTTCCAGAATGCGGAAAAAGGCACTATTTTCTTTATCTGTGGTGATCATGCAGTGCATGGAGCAAAGAAATGGCTCCAGGATGCAACAGAAGAAGAGGCTAATAA
>CAZFNE010000341.1:0-3743 GCA_964520335.1 uncultured Methanosarcinales archaeon
TTATATTCAAACTTATAAGGATTACTTCCAAATAATGGAAATATTTTGAGTTTGATTTATTACTATAATCCGTATAGGACAAGCTGGATAAAAATAGCTAAGGGTTTTGATTCTACTTATTCATAAAGGGCATATAACAATTAATTAGGCAGGGCAGAATGCAACAACATGAATACAGATAATACAGTTAAAACACAGCCTCCACAGGAAAAAGAGATACCTAAAGAAAAACAGGTGCAAACAGAAGGACATGCCTCAAAGAATGAACAAAAACCAGAAGAAGAGTTCAAAAACGAGAAGAAAACAGAAGAGGGGCTTGAAAACGAGCAGGAAATAGAAGAAACGCATACATATGACGAAAAAGTGGAAATTAAAGGAGGTTTTCTTGTTGTGGGAATAGGGGCATCTGCAGGCGGACTAAATGCATTCCAGGCCTTCTTTTCAGGTATTCCTAAAGATGTTAATCCTGATATGGCTTTTGTAATAATACAGCATCTTGATCCAAAGCATAAAAGCATCCTTTCTAGCCTGATAGAGCGTTATACTTCCCTGCCTGTTTACGAGATTGAAGATCGGATGGAGATTAAACCTAATTGTGTTTATGTAATTCCTCCCAATTTTAATTTGATTTATCGGGAAGGTTTCCTCCACTTGATAGAGCCTATTGAGCCACATGGCCGTAGAATGCCTATTCTTTTTCCGATACCTGGCCGAAGAAAAAAAAGAGTGGGCTATTGGCATCGTACTGTCAGGCACCGGCAGTGATGGGACTCTGGGGATGAGGGCAATTAAGGCTGAAGGCGGCATGGAGTCTCAAGCTCTTGCTTTTCAATCTGAGTTATCTCTGTACCCCGCAGCTTCGTGCCCCTCAATGCTTTCCCCTGCATATGCTCAATTTAAACTTTTATCTATTAGGGTTTATGGATAACATTAAACTATTATCAAGAGTCAAACTCTCAATAATTTAATGGAAATAATTTTAAAAGAAAATAAAACATATAAGAACCTTGCAGATCCAGTCCATAATATATAAACCTTAATTTAGAAACCTGTACCTTTAATTGAAAAATTAACAATATCAAAGCTTTAAAAACTTTTAAATTTAATATTCACGTATTTACAAACATGATTATTTACTTAATAAAAATAAATGAGCAGGCGTTTGCCAGCTAACTTAATCTTCAGGCCTTTCCAGCATTTCCAGAATATCCGCCTGTCCCTTATGCTGTTTCTCTGAATTCGCAACTTTTCTGGATTTTTCAGCTTTTTCTTCAACTTGTTTTTCCGAAGACGGAAGTCTGAGGGCTTCAATATCCCAGGAAGCTCTTTTTGCTCCTGCCTGGTAAACACTTTCGAGAAAATCGAGCACTGCCTTTTGAGGCGAGTCTGCCTCTCTCACATCATTATATCTGAGAATTGCAAGCCCTGCCTGGTGGTTCCAGAAAGCTTCGGATGGACTCAGACGCTCGTTCATAAAACCGGCTGGTTGAGGATACATATAGGCATAAAAGGCTGGCTCTCTTAAATTCTGGTCGCCTGCCCAGAATCCAAAACTCATCATCTCATGGGAGGAAGCTTCACGCTCAACCGCATCTGCCCCGTCAGGAACAGGGGCAGGCCTGCCAGAAAATAGAGTAAGGGACAGGTCTGCATGATGCCAGAAAAAATGGACAGGAGAACTTTTCCCGGTAAACCAGCCCCTAAAGACCTGGAAGACTGAGTAAACCTGCACAAGGATCCTCCAGAACCTGTTTACATACTCTTCATTATAAGTCGTGTGTTCGTAATCCGTTGTAAAAGGCTCTGTTATCCCAGGAATGTCATAAGGCACAGGTTTTATGCCTGCAACGATTCCAAGCTCCCCAAGGTTTGAAAATACGCTTTCGTAAAACCTGGCAACTGAAAGCCATTTTAAAGAGATTATCCTTGAATCCCCTTCACTCGTTTCTATTTTTAAAATATGCTCTTTATCCCGGAAGTTAAATTCCATCTCAAAAACCATATCTTCATATGGAATTGGTCCGGTAGTAAGCCCTCTTACAGATACATAAAAAGGTACATGCCACCAGTGGTTCATTTTTGGAAAGAGTGCAAGTTTGATCTTTCCGACTATCTGCAGGAAAAGATGAAGCGTATCCTTTGTTTCTTCCCACTCTTCAAGCGGTAAAGGTGGAAACTGGACATCTCTTATAAAGCTTGTATTAACTTCTTCTGTAAAGTTAGTGCTTGCCATAATACCCCCTCAAGAAAACTTCAGAAATGTAAGGTAGTTTTCTTATGCCTATCAGAATTATAAAATAATTTGTATAAATTGGTTGATTTCTAAGTTTAAAACATTTCCTGCTTTAAGAGAGGATTCAGAAATATTTTAAGAATCAGGTTTCGAATCTCATTTTTTGTATTTAAAGATTTGAATTTACGCATTCTATTTTTCACATATATCATTTAAGAAACAGATCTTTTAGAGGTTTATTCATTTTCAAGTGTTTTTGAGTGTTCTACGTACTCAATTATAGCTCCATCAGGATGTCTTACTGTCATATTTCGACCTGTAGGAACTGTATTTGGTCCCCGGAGTATTTCAGCACCTTTTTCTTCAAGATAATCTTGGAATTCATCGAGAGTATCAACAAGCATAGTGGCCTGTGTATTTCTAAAGGGTTTTAAAGTTTGATCTGAACCGGCTACCAGTAAAATTTCTCCCACTAGTGCAATTCCCAGCTCACTTTCCGGAATTTCAAACCTCATTACTGCAGAAGTTACAAGGAGTTCTTCATAGAATTCAAGTGCAGAATCCAGATCTTTTACGTAAATTCGAGGCAGGATTTTTAGAATCTCCATTTCTTTCACCTAAGCTAATATTAATCCCTTGCAATTTTTAAGCTATATCTATTATAAAACAGAATTTCCTAACAATATAAGAAGATATTTATTTATCTTACACAGTAGTCAAAATAACTAATTTTTCTGGTTTGAATTATGATTGTGGAGGAAAAAGAAACAAAAAGTTTAGAAATAACTGAACTCATAGAGTGTGTATTGCATGCAATGCGTTCAACTAAAGGCAATGGGAATATTGAAAATGTAATTAATCTTGCCACTAATTTTTCTATAAAAAAATCAATTTCTCCTAATCATCTATTTAGGATAAGCGCCTCTTATGAGTCAAATAAGTCTTATGATTTAGCCTATATTTTTGCAAGAAGTGCTGCAAATATATCTACAGGAAATCTCAAAGCAACTGCCCATTATAATGCTGGAACATTTTCTGTTCTTATGGGACATAAAGATGAGGCAGAAAGACAGTATAAACTTGCTCTAGCTTCTGACCCGAATATTACTGGAGCTCATATAAATTATGGAGTCATTCTTAGAGAAATGGGAAAAAGAGAAGAAGCTGAAGAACAATTTAAACTTGCTATAAAATTAGATCCAGAAAATGTAACAGCTCATTTTGATTATGGGGTCCTTCTCAAATGAATTTAGAAGATAGGGCAATAGAAGAAATTGAAACTGCTTCTAGATTATTCAGAGAGACGGAAAATAAATTTATGGAACATTTTTCTTTAGCTTGGCTATATGAAAAATTTGCAAATAAATATTATAATTTAGGAGATTACTATACAAGTGGAAAATATGCTGAGATTTCGGGGAATGAATATATCGAAGCAAGTAAAAACACGGGAGAGGAATCTAAGAGGCTGTCTTAAAATTAAATAATGCTTTTACGCTAATTGTTCTTT
>CAZFNE010000342.1:0-3716 GCA_964520335.1 uncultured Methanosarcinales archaeon
TGCCCAGGCGGATGGCTATTGCATCCATGGAAAGGTCGATGTTCAGGGCCATCAGCCCGTCGAGCACAGGCCGTGCCCATTCCGGAAGGCTGGTTTTATCGGAAAAGGCGCGAACGCTATAGATAATAGTCCCCCATGCCACCCCAACGACA
The DNA here is from genome assembly GCA_964520335.1 of uncultured Methanosarcinales archaeon. Taxonomy (GTDB): domain Archaea; phylum Halobacteriota; class Methanosarcinia; order Methanosarcinales; family Methanosarcinaceae; genus Methanosarcina. The sequence continues at coordinate 153 of CAZFNE010000342.1, forward strand.
ACAGGGACAGGCCCAAGCATCACCAGAAAGCTTCCGTACTCGTAAGCGTCGAGCTGCTGGATCGTAGCCCATTCCAGCAGCAAGCCGAAAAGCACCCCCGCAAAAAGCTGCCAGGCTACCGAAGAGCCTCGCTGCCACGCATTTTGCAAACAGACCAGAAAGAGTACTAAAACCAAAATCTCAAAGCCGAGAAAGTATAGATTTAGCAAGGGCATGCGCATTAGATACTAAATGACGGCTTAAAAAACTTGCGAGAATGTTTGATAACATAATTCCTCGTATATGGATAATTTCTCATGAAATTAGGCAAAAAATACTTAAAATTTCATATTCCGATTGGGAAAAGTTAGGGCTTTCTAAAGGAGGCTCTGAATTATATGAGGCAAAACGCCAAAAGTGATAAGCTTTTACACTTAATTATTATGTGAGAGAACGCTTGGATAATTGGGAAAACTAATAGCAAGTGGTTAATTTTGGTGTCTTTTAGATGTCTTTTTGTCGTTTTCTATGGAAATTCAGGGGACAAGTATAAACTACAGACAAAGGACACATACGGCATACGCAACGGATATAAGACAAAAGAATCTCAGTACTTCAAATATTCTGATTTTTATTAAGAACCATCTGCCCCATTGGAGTCAATTCGAACCACCCAAACATATCCAAATCTGTAGGTTCACCAGGAAAACTATAATCCATCATTTTATGTTTATACTCAATAAGATCTAAGTCAAAAACAGATTGGAATTGATGATCGGTGTAACCTCTTTCGTACAAGCCCTCAAACAAACCTTCAAAACATTCATATGGACATGTTTGTGATGAAAGAAAAGAAAGTAAATCAGTTATTTGTGATTCTTCAGCAAAAATGCCATGTGTTATCAATCCTTTAACCCCACCAGTCTCCGTAAAGCTAATAGATGAAGCTCCTATGAGATCCAGTAGTTCACTAGCTAACACCATAATCCTAATACAACTTACGTTATCAATTTTACAATCTTCGTGAGCTGTGTAATTTCTGTAATAACGAAATGCACCTGTAAATAATTCTAGTGCATCTTCTTGGAGGTCATCTGCTAAAGGAATTATTAAATGTATATTTTGTCCAGATCCGAAAACTGTCTTGGCTAAATTTCTACCAAACAGTTTTTTGACAATCCCAGATCTCTCTTTAAGTGCAAGTTCTACTTGTTTCATCGATTCTAATGCAGCAGAGGGAAAATGACCATCCTCGTAAAGAGACATGCATTTATCGATAATCCTTTGATGAAGTATAGCATCTAATCCAAATTCTACCGTCATTACTCCACCTTCCATTGAATATATTTTTTAATATCAGTGATTTCAACTATATGTTAAACTTGTTGTAGTATTGACTATAAATATTCAATTTCCTCATATTTACTTCCAAGATCGATTTTCTGGATTCATAGGGATTATGTAGAAGAAAACATTTTGAAGCAAAATATAAAATCAGATGAACCATTTACTCCAAATGCTTATCTTAGGGAAAGATTGGAAATGTGGGAAGAGTGTTGATACAATAAGTTTATTTTTACTAAGCATAATTGAAGTATGACTTTTTAGATAATAATTTTATAGAGGGCTAAATGTGCAAATTATTTTATCAAATTTAGTTAAAAAGAAAATAGAAATTGTGTTAACTGCATACAAAAGTTTAGTCTCAGGAAAGGATTTAAGAGATCAGCTATATTTGGCAGGAATAGATTTGGATGTTCCTGAACAAGGCGACATAAAGGGTTATGGTGATGTTTATTATAAAAACAGCGCTATAAGGTATATATTTGACAATCTTAATAATGAACAAGTTTTAAATTATATTTCAAAAATATATACCAATGTGATTGTTAAAGAATCATCTCATGAATCTTTTTTAGAAGACATAAATGAGAAATTACAACAGGATTCAATTAGAATAAACGAAGATGGATCTATAACTCAGGGAAATACAGAAACAAGTGAAACTCATATTAAAGAAAACAAAGATGAACAATGGTATGATAAAACAATGTTGACAAGGTCTTTTCCGCATGAACTCAAGTCTCCTTCTGAAAAAACGGTATTAAAAGATAAAGATAGAATTTTTATTGTTCATGGGCACGATGAAGGAATGAAGGAAAGTGTAGCCAGAGTTATTGAGAAGTTAGAATTAAAGCCTATTATATTGCATGATCAAGCAAACATGGGAAAGACAATAATTGAAAAATTTGAAAAACATTCAGAAAATGTTGCATGTGCTGTTGTTCTTCTTTCTCCAGATGATATGGGATATAAGGTAGGTCAATTACCTGAATTAGCTAAACTTCGTGCAAGGCAAAATGTTGTTTTAGAACTTGGTTATTTTATTGGTAGATTAGGTAGGGAAAAAGTATTTGTTTTAGTTAAGAACCCTAATGAATTAGAAATGCCATCAGATATTCTTGCTTTTGTCTATATAGAATACGGAAATGGTTGGCAAATGCAATTGGGCAAAGAGATAAAAGAATGTGGCTTAGACATTGATATGAACAAATTAATATGAAATAGTTATTCGTAATTTGTAAGAGTACTATCTATTGTTTAATTAGCTTTTAGCCCACGAAGTAAAGTGGATGATCTATCCAAAAATCCATTTTCTATTCTCATATACATAAAATAAACATAGGATTTCCATAACTATTTTCCTAGCTAGTACCATGAAAACTTAATTATGGATCATCAATTTAGATCAAAACAATATCAGCTGATGGTAGTCATCGAAATATATGTTCAACATTTTGGTTTTCACGATACTAGTAGCTCGATTGATTATTTCAATTCAGGCTTATAAGATAATGTCAACCTAAGATAATGTAAACTCTCAACTTTAGCTGCTTTCTTTTTGTCACCTTAGCTGCACCCTTTTTTAAAAGCCTTACGTGAAATATTCAATTCTGGCATCCGGAATCTTCTCCCCAATCAGCGAAGTGAGATACTCCCTGATTTCTACCGCGTCCTTCCTCGGATAGACATACTTATACCTGCCGAACTTTCCCCATTTCAGGGTGCGTTTGCTCTCGTCCATGTCCAGTCGGGTGTTCGGGAAACGCTCCAGTATGACCTTCTTTGCGGCGGGAGTGAACCTGTGCTGGATAAGTTCGAAGGTGACAGGTTCGGTTGATTTGACTACATCAATCCTTCTCCTGAGCTTTTCAAAGAGTTCGAGGTAGTCCTCCTTCCAGCGGTCATAAATCATGATGGGAGCCACTATAAAACCGATAGGGTAGCCGGCGGCTGCGAGTTTTGAAGCGGCTTCGATCCTTTCGTCGAGGCTGGCTGTATTGTGTTCGAAGTTCTCTATGACGTACCTGGAGTTGATGCTCACGCGGAAACGGGTGTGACCGTTGTGCTTCAGGCCGAGTAGGGAGTCGACGTTGTTGAACTTTGTTACGACCCGCAGCCTGGCATTGTTCAGGGTTCCGAAAAACTCGATCGTCCTCGCAAGGCTGCCTGTGATGTGTTCAATAGCTAGGGGGTCGCCTGCGCTTGCCACCTCAAAAGTAGTCAGCCGATCGCCGCTGCGAG
>CAZFNE010000343.1:0-3716 GCA_964520335.1 uncultured Methanosarcinales archaeon
GTCAATAAACATACCATTCAAATAACTCATTGCAGCATTTGCTATTCCATCAAATGTTTTTCTCCTATCACCTTCAAAATCTATTATTATCAGATAACTCTGTTCTCCTTCTTTTACCATAAGTTGCAAATAAGCTGCTTGTACATTTTTTTGTTTCTTTAAATAATTTGAAATAGCATTAACCATTTCTCTTGGATATATCCTTGGCTCTCCTAATTGAACACTAGTATCTTTCTTTACCACATGTTCAACAACTCCTCCAGTTTTATGTTGTTCCTTATGTTCTTTTAATGCTGCAATCATATTTTTATTGAATGTAATATTGCCTCCATAAGGATTTATTACGAATCCCTCCAAATTACCTTCTTTATTTAACACCATTGCAGCTAAATCATCAAAAGTCAAAATTAATACTTGTTGGTTTTCATTCTTCTTCCATTTCCCCAACTCTTCCCAATCAGTAAAAGCTAAAATAAATTGCTGATTAGCTGTATTTTCAATTATGCTAAAATTAATTTTTGTTTTTTCTTTCAAAACCACTTCACTGCTACTGCTCAAAGACTCTGGTTCTGGAAAAATTGTTACTGGCGAAATAAAATGAGCTTTCATTACCTCATTAATTACATTGTCCTGACTTTCTTGTGTTTTATTTTCATCCATTACCTTTATAGCTGCCACTAGCTTAGGATTAGTTATAGGCTTATTCACATCTATCATTTTAGTTTTCCTTTCAATTAATTATTTACTAGATTTTTCTATAAATTCATTTTGTGATTATACTTTAGGCATAATCAACTTTTAAAAGTCCATATAATTTTCGTAGTCCTTTCTCTTTGTTCGGGATAAAGTTTTAACCAAATATTCTCTTTTCTTATCGTATGTGATTTATACATCCTAAATTAATTTTTCTTTAGGGAACTGTTATAACTTGATTATCTTCAAAGCTTTAATAGTTCCATTAATTTTCCGCGGAGTTTTCTTTCTTCGCCACTCTCATTAGTTTTAATTCTTATTATTGGGATACTATACTTCTTTAGAATATCATCCTTCATTTTATCTCTCTGTAGCTGTTTAGGATTATTTGCATGATATGCATATCCATCAACCTCAACCACTAAAACAGGCATTTTATCAAGTTTATTGAAAATAACAAAATCTGTATGGGTTAAAATATTCATTGCGTACTTATACTCATCATGATTAAGTTTACTTGGATCTTTTATGAGCATTTTAAGTGGCTGATGCATAATTCGGTGAAGGCTTTGAAACTCTGGTGAACCTAATACTTTTTCAATAACCGTATTCATTAAATTTTCTGATTTATACTCTGAAACATTCTTACTATTTTTCATAGTAGATAATAGCTTTTCTGAATAACTGCTATAGAGTAAGTCAAATACAGAATATATCTGACTTTCTATTATTTCAAAATTGTTATACTGTATGTATCTTACTAAATCACCGATATTAGTTCCCTGCCATCCTTCACTTCCGTCGGAAACTACTACAATCAATCTATCTACAGCACGAGAAACAGCAACATTTATGAGATTTGAGTTATCAACAAAATCATTTGCAGCTACTTCATTTGCAACTGTAGTTAGGATTATTACATCTTTTTCTCTTCCTTGGTATTTGTGAACAGTATCAGCCTCGATATTACGTGTTCCTATTACTTTCTTTAGTTCATCTGTTTGAAGCCTGTAAGGTGAAATAATTCCTACGGATTGTTTATGGCAATTAATTTTTTGTTCTGGAATTATCTCTTCAAATACAACATCAATCTGCCGTTGATTTAATTTTCCCCTTGCATGATTACCTTTAGCAGTTTTATATAGAACTAGTGGCTTATCATTATCCTGTTCATTTGTTAATATTATTAACTCATTATTATAAAACTTTTGATTACAAAACCCAATTATTTTTGGATGGCATCTATAGTGCTCTTTCAATAGGGTTTTGGGGATATCTGTATATAAATTAACTATTGAAGACAGCAAGCTATTGTCTGCATAACTATATGCTCTTTCAAGATTAAAAGATTCAAATACCTGCTTTGCATATTCTGCTGCTTCAAAGGTAATAACATTAGGAAGCTGTTTTATATCTCCTACAATTACAGCATTCTTAGCGCAGGATAAGGCTAATGCTCCTGTAACTAAGTCAACTTGTGAGGCCTCATCAATTATCACATAGTCAAATAAATAGTTTTCACTTGTACAACTACGTAAGGAATGAGTAGTACTTAAAATAACAGGATATTCCTTTATAAAAGAATCAAACCTTTTCCAAAGTGCATTGTCAGAAAATATAATTCTATTTTCAGAAGTTCCGTATCTTTCGGCTAATTTGGCCTTAAATAGCTTCATGGAATCTCCACTATACTCTTTCATTGCATTATCAAAGTTATAGATTTCAAGTTTATTTGATAATGCTTCAATCTCACTCTTAACCTCTTTGAGTTTTTTATCATAATAAGTTTTTTGTAAGAAAGAGATAACTGCTTCCGGGGTATTATTATAAAAGGATAAGTTGTATATTCCATGCACAAATAGATTATATAATTTGTATACAAATGAAATACTCCCTTTTTCAAGTTTATGTTGATAATTAATCATTAAAGATATAACTCTATCTGAGGCAACCGGGAAAAAAGAGCGCAATTTTATGGACTTGTCTTCTGTTTCAGCATAATATTTATCGAAGTACTCTATCTCCGTTTGCAGAATTGATAGTTCATTCTTTAGTGCTGCCAGTCTATTACTATATTCAAGCATTTCATTTAACTTTTGCTGTGATTTATTTAAGTTAGTTTTAATTAATTGGAAGTCCTTATTTGGCAAAGCCCATGTGGTCATATTAGGATAGATGTTTTTCTGTTCATCAAAGAATTTTACTTTGTTATCATAATTCCCTAAATATGCGGCTATAAAATCCACATCATACTTTTGCAATTTTTCAAGAACATTAGCTGTAGCAGAGTTATTATTTGATACTACTGCAACTGTTTTGTTGTTCACTATTGCATTAGCAATGATGTTCAATATAGTCTGAGTTTTTCCTGTACCTGGAGGACCTTCTATAACACTGACTTGTTCAGATAGAGCTTTTTCCGTTGCAACCTTTTGGCTTAAATTGAATCCAAAGGGGAATATGGGGTCTGTATCTATGCTCACTTTCTGAAGAGATTTCTTCTCTAAGTAAGCTGCTAATACACTGCGGGGACTAATGGTGGTAAGTCTACTGTATTGCTTACTCAAAAAACTTATATCATCATCACTGGTGAGATTAATATGTTCTGCTAACTCTTTAAAGTACTCTAGACAATCTCTTGACTTTCTATTGCTTAAACAAGTTTCTTCAACAATAATATTTGAACTCTTATATAATTTTTTATATCCACTCTTAAAGAAAATTCTTATATACTCACCAAAATCAACAATCTTTACCACACCGGATAATGGTTGATCAAATTCGTAAATAATAGAAGTTTCATGGTTTATTATTTTTGGGTTTTTGTGCCACTCTATATTATGATAATTGTAAGAATACTCTGTGCCATTATTATGATATCTAACTATCCATTTACCGTTAATATATTGACAGTATTCTATTTGTTCTGTTTTATCCTGGTCTTTTACAAGAATAAGATGTTTCTCTACATTCAATGCTAACCCACCTCTTGCTTCATAGTAATGCTTTTATATACTGCATAA
>CAZFNE010000344.1:0-3715 GCA_964520335.1 uncultured Methanosarcinales archaeon
GCTATTCTAACTCTTTCCCTTGACGGCATAATAACTAGCTGGAATAGAGGGGCAGAAAAAATTTATGGTTACCTGTCAAAGGAGATTTTGGGAAAAAGCGTCTCAATACTTGAACCAGATAATCTTAAAGGGGAAATAAGAAATTTTTCTGAAAAAATTAAGAGCGGAGAGAATACCCAGAAATATGAAACTTCAAGACTAAAAAAGGATGGAAAAATAATAAATGTTTCAGTAACTCTTTCTCCAATTCTTAATGCATCTGGAGAGCTTGTAGCCTTCTCAGCAATTGCCAGGGATATTACGGAAAAGAAAATAGCAGAAAAACTGCTTCACGAAAAACAAATGGCAGAAATAGCGAATAATACAAAGAGTGAGTTTCTGGCAAATATGAGTCACGAACTTAGAACTCCGCTAAATTCAATAATAGGATTTTCTGATCTTTTATATGAGCAGGCTTACGGGTCATTAAACGAGAGAGAATTAAAGGCTGTGGGGAATATCTCAAAGAGCGGAAAACATCTATTGAATTTGATAAATGATATTCTGGATCTCTCAAAGATAGAAGTTGGAAAATTAGAACTTAATTTAAAAAATTTTGAGCTGGCTCCTAAGCTTTATACCATACAAAATATTCTCTATCCTATATCAAATAAGAAAAATATTAAAATTGAAATAGACATTGAGAATAAACTTTCAAATATCTGTGCCGATGAAGATAAATTCGTCCAGATAATGTATAACCTTGTGGATAATGCTATAAAATTTTCCTATGAAAATGGATTTATAAAAATCAAGGCAAGAAAAAAGGGAGATTTTGTAGAAATTACGGTTAAGGATACAGGGGCCGGAATTAAACTTGAAGACCAGCAAAAACTGTTCAAGCCCTTCAGCCAGATCGATTCCTCTGCTTCAAGAAAATCCCAAGGGACAGGGCTTGGGCTTTTTCTAGTAAAGCGAATTATTCGATTGCACGGAGGATATGTGTGGTTTAAGAGTAAACCTGGGGATGGCAGCACATTTGCGTTTACAATTCCCATAAATGGAAAAATAAAAACAGAAAAAAACAACTAGGCTGGATTAACAGGTTACGGCACAGCTATCTGCACATAAAGCCGAAAATCAATGATTCAACATTATTTTATTACATTCCAGAATTTAAATGAGGCTATTAAATTAGTAATTGATCCAAATTTGAAAATATATTTTCATACACATAATTCACGTAATATCTTTTTTTATTTTTGCCTTTAATAAATAGAGATGACTAAAAGGAATTTAAAACAATTAAACTTAAAAATAAAACGAATTTTGTATGGAATAATACAAGAGAATTATAATAAAGTAGTATATAAGAATTTAATTTTTATCCGAATAATTTTTGAGAATTAAAATATTATTAGCTTTATTTTACATTGATTTCTTCTGATACTACAATGGTAGGTTTTGTATATTTTTGACAAAACAAGGCAAGTTTTTTCGTTTTTTCTGAATTTTATTATGATAGCTTTATTTATAATTAAAAATCATTATATATCCGGTGATCTAGTGGATCAGTCCAAAGTCTATGTAGCAGCAGATCTTTATCTCGGATACACAAACATAATAAGGCGAAATAATCGCCCGTTTATGAATGTGGAGGAAATGAATAAAGTGTTACTTAAGAACTGGAACGATACGGTTAGTTCAAACGATATCGTTTTTTTCTTAGGTGACATTTCTCATTGGCAAAACGCAGAAGAGATGGATTACTGGCTAAGGCGCCTGTCGGGAAATATTGTATTTATTAAAGGGGAACATGATAACTCTGAAAATATGGAATTCCTGCTGGATTATGTGACTTTAGATATCGGTAATAAACATTTCTGTCTCGTGCATGACCCGGAAGACGCACCAAAGGATTTTGATGGCTGGATAATTCACGCGCAAAGTTACAGCCATGATCTTGAAAAACGACCTCTAATAGATCGTGAAAGAAAAACAGTAAATATCGCACTGGAAGCTACTGATTACAGGCCAATATCGCTTACTGAGATAGAAGGAATAGTCTCCTGGGCTAGTTCTATCTATGCCAAGTCAGACTTTCTGGCCTCACGTGAGTCCAGTGTATTTATGCAGAATTAAAACAATAATCTTCTAAGGATTCCAAGAGTAAAAGGTCACCTCGCTGGAGTCCATTTTTTTATTTTTATTGTAATTATTTTTGTACGGGAAAATTCAAATTTTGCAGGTCTTTTTTTCAAACTTTCAATGTGCAAAAAATAAACATATTGGACAGTGCATCTAACTCTCTTGAAAAAGCATAATGAGTAATTATATATATTTTACTATATATCATGAATAGGGGATTATAGAAATTTTGCATTTATATAAATAAGTGCACAAATACTACAAAACCGGGAGTTTAAACTTCTTTTTTATTTTTATTGTAGCAAATTCGAGGTAAGATTACTAATTGATAAAAGAAGGTCTTCACGCGTACTGAGTATATCCAGGAAGTCTTCTTCACGGAAGTTCCAGCGTAGTACATGCCCCCCCTTAAAATCGATAACACAGCCAATGCAATAAGCTGTCACTCAAACAACCAAAAAGCATTCGGAATTTTGACAGACCTTGAACTTTCAATACAAAATAACACAAGGAATCAAATTATGGTGATCAGAAAAGATGCAGAAACCAGAATTGAAGAATTGATGGATGTCCTGAGGGTCCCACCTGGAAAAAAAATCAACCTGAAAAAAGACTACGATCCTGGCTTTACCGGAAAATGGATGACGAAAACAGAGGCAAAACAGACCTTAGTTGAAGGCATCCAGATTCTGGCTGAGATGCAAGACAAGCTATGGGCCCAGAATCAGTATGCTGTGCTTATGGTCCTTCAGGCCCTCGATGCAGCTGGCAAAGATGGCACCATTAAGCACGTTATGTCTGGGGTTAACCCTCAAGGAATCGATGTCCACAGTTTCAAGGGACCTTCCAGTGAAGAACTTGATCACGATTATCTATGGCGCAACTTTAAGGCCCTGCCTTCTCGCGGTCGTATCGGAATTTTCAACCGCTCCTACTATGAAGAAGTCCTGGTAGTGCGCATCCATCCCGAATTTCTCGACAAGCAGCAGCTTCCGCAGCATCTGAAGGGCAAGAATATTTGGAAAAGGCGCTTTGAGGAGATCAACAACTTTGAAAAGTACCTGGTTGACAATGGGATCATTGTTCTTAAGCTCTTTCTATATGTATCCAAAGATGCCCAGAAGGAGCGTTTTCTAGAACGAACGAAGACACCAGAGAAGAACTGGAAGTTCTCTGCAGCCGACATAAAAGAGCGGGCTCATTGGGATGATTATATCGACGCGTATGAAGACATATTCAACCATACAAGCACTGAGTGGGCACCCTGGTATATCGTGCCGGCTGATCATAAGTGGTTTACACGGTTGGCTGTAGCAGCCATGCTCTACAGAACTATGAATAAACTCAACCTTGCCTATCCCACAGTTAGTGAGGAGCAGAAACAGGCTCTACTTGCAGCTAAGGAGGAGCTTGAAAGAGAGGATGGCACCCCGAAGAATAAAACCGTCTCAGAGGCTGGTAAGAATTCTACCAGCAATCAAGAATCTCCAGATGCAAACAACACGGCCACTAAAAAAGAAATAAAGAAAAGCAACAGGAAGAAAGGCAAGAATAACAAGTAAGGTCAAGCCGAAAAGCAGGATTATTC
>CAZFNE010000345.1:0-3693 GCA_964520335.1 uncultured Methanosarcinales archaeon
CAAAATTCTTTTTATTAATAAAATATAAATAAAAAGATCCAGCAATTATTATAGTGTTTTGCTGAATTTGGGTTAGATAACCTGGCCTTTGGGTATTTGCCCTGAATTTATTCTGAATTTATTTTATATTAATTCTAAACTAATTGTTTACATATTATATGTTTAAGCAGATTGGGAGGGGAAATATGTCAATGGTTAAAATGACACCAGACATAATTTCATGTTCAGATGATCAGGGGAATCTGGAAATTGAAGTCACACTAATCGGAGTAAAGAAAGAAAATATCGAATTAAAGATGGTTGAAGACGGCTTTTTCATAAGAGCAAAAAGAGAAGAGACAGGAGTAGAGTACGTCGGAACTTATGCTTTTTGTTGTGGAGTAATAACTGAGAAGGCTGTCGCTAGATACTCAGATGATAAACTCTATATAACTGTGCCCTTCAGACAAAATACTGAAGTTATGGATATAAAGATTCAATAAAGATACGATAATAAAATAAAGATCGGATCGATTTTTAGAATAAGAGTCAAGCTTGAGGTTCGATATATTAAATTGTAAGGAAGAATCGGGATCAAATCCAGATATAAAAAGAGTCTTTTGCTTTAGGCTTATTATGAAATATGATAATACTTGAAATTGTGATAAGATGGAGGAAAAATGCATCCAGTAATTGATTATAAGAAATGCAGCGGGGCTTTGGCGTGCTATGAAGTTTGCCCTGCCGAAGTTTTTGATATAGAAGAAATAGATCATGTAAAAAAAGCGGTTGTGGCTCGCCCTGAAAACTGTATAGAATGTGAACAATGTGTAGAAGCCTGTCCTGAAGATGCTATTGAGCTTGTCGACGAAGAATGAATAAAGTATTTAAGAGTACTAAGAATAAGCTCTATTCCAGAGGCATTAATAAGATCATTAGTGCAAAGTAGAAACTTAAAGGTAAACCAGGATAAAGATAAACGCTGGGAAATAAGCAAAAAACGGAGGATAGAGAAAATGCACCCCAGGATCAATTACAATAAATGTGTAGACTCACTTGAATGTTATGATATCTGCCCTGTTGATGTATTCGATGCAAAAGATACCGAAGAAGGGAAAAAGTCAGTGGTAGCGCGCCCTCAGGATTGCATAGAATGTGAGCAATGTATCGAGGTCTGCCCTACAGATGCAATAGAACTTGTCGAAGACTAAAATTCTAAGAAAAGCCAGAACTATTTTGCCAAAAAACCGACAAAAATGAAGCTCAAAGATAAAGTTTAACAAAAATAAGCATAGTCAATATAATTAAAATTAGATTAAATAAAAAAGGTAGAGGAAAAATCCTCTGTCCTTAAACTTGCATGTGAGCCTTTAACTTGGCTTCACTCTCACAGATCTCTTTTGTATCCCTTGCAATGGTAAGTTCTTCGTTGGTCGGGATGACAAGAACTCTTATTTTTGAATCCGGAGTGGCGATATCGATTTCCTGGCCTCTGATTTTGTTCTTTTCCTGATCAATCTTTATGCCGAAGTTCTCAAGGCCGGAAAGGATTCTGTTCCTGATAGTTGCACTGTTTTCTCCAATGCCTGCAGTAAATACTATTGCATCCGGGTAGTCGAGGACGGCTGAATACTCCCCGATAACTTTCTTGACCTTATATGAGAAGACTTCGAGGGCAAGTTCGGCTCTTTCATTACCCTGGGAAGCTGCTTCGTCAATTTCCCTGAAGTCGTTGCTTACGCCGGAGATTCCAAGCACACCGGATTTTTTGTTCATAAGGGTGTCGACTTCTCTGGTTGAAAGATTTTCTTTCTCCATCATGAAAGGAACGACTGCGGGGTCAATTGAACCGCACCTGGTACCCATTGCAATTCCTTCGAGCGGAGTGAAGCCCATGGTTGTCTCAATGGATTTTCCGCCTTTAACAGCTGCAATACTTGAACCGTTCCCCATGTGGCAGGTGATGATTTTGGTTTCTTCTATGGGTTTTCCGAGCATAGCTGCGGCCCTTCTGGAAACGTACAAGTGAGAGGTGCCGTGGAAACCATATTTTCTGATTCCGTATTTTTCGTACATGCTGTATGGCAGAGCGTAGATGTAGGCATACTTAGGTAATGTTGTATGGAACGTAGTGTCAAAAACAGCAACATTAGGGACTCCAGGCATGACATCAAGAGATGCTTCGATTCCCATCATGTTTGGTGGGTTGTGCAGAGGAGCGAGTTCAAAGGTGTCCCTGATAGCCTTTTCCACTTCGTCGTCGATTAAAACCGAACTGGTGAATTTTTCACCTCCGTGTACTACCCTGTGCCCTACAGCGTTGATTTCACTCAAGCTCTTGATGACGCCGTATTCCGGGTCGAGGAGGGTATCAAGGGCTGCATGCAGAGCTACTTTGTGGTTCGGATAGTCCTGGTGTTCTGCAGTGTACTTCTTACCGTCGAACCTCTTCATTGTAATGATACCATCATTGAAAGTTACTCTCTCAACGAGACCTGTTGCAAGCACCGATTCAGTAGCCATGTCAATTAGCTGATATTTGAGAGACGAGCTCCCACAATTTATAACCAGTATTTTCATCTGTAAACCCCGGTTCATACATTTGGTATTATTAAATTTATATTTGTAATATAATATATTATGTATGAAAGTTAATAAAAAGTTTCCTAAAATATTCGCATGTATGGAAACGCTCGTGATTATTTGTTGTCCTGTGCTGCGGCCTGGACACAGGTGATTGCAACTGCACCGACAATATCCTCATCACTGCAGCCTCTGGACAGGTCGTTTATTGGCTTGGCCAGTCCCTGGGTGATAGGACCATAAGCTTCGGCTTTAGCAAGTCTCTGAGCGATCTTATATGAAATATTTCCAGCATTGAGGTCAGGGAAAATGAAGACATTTGCTTTTCCTGCAACAGGGCTTCCGGGTGCCTTTGACTTTGCAACACTTGGAACAATAGCTGCATCTACCTGAAGTTCTCCGTCTATTGCAACATCAGGGGCAAGCTCCTGTGCTTTCTTTGTGGCAGCAATTGTTGCCTGTGTCAGTGGGCTGTTGGCGCTTCCCTTTGTAGAGTAAGAAAGCATTGCAACATATGGCGTGTCCTCGACCAGAAGTTCGAAAGTCTTTGCAGAAATAACTGCAATATTTGCAAGTTCTTCTACGCTTGGCATTTCAACCATTCCTGAGTCGCAGAAGAGGAATGTCCCATTAGAGCCATAAGGACAATCAGGCACTGCAATTATGAAGAAGGCAGATACGAGAGCTGCACCAGGGGCAGTTTTTACTATCTGGACAGCTGGTCTCAGAGTGTCTGAAGAAGAGTGAATTGCGCCTGATACTACTCCGTCAACTTCATCTAGTTTAGCCATCATGACAGCGAAGTAAACGGAGTCTTTCATAATTTCAGCTGCACTTTCAGGTGTAACACCCTTATGCTTTCTCAGCTCGTAGAAAGCCTTAATGTATTCGTCTTTTTTCTCATATGTATCAGGATCTACAATTTTTGCTTTTGAAAGATCCAGATCTCCTGCAAGTTTCTTGATATCGGCCTCCTTACCGACAAGGACGACATTTGCAATACCTCTTTCGAGAATCTTGGCAGCTGCCTGGAGAGTCCTTATGTCTTCGGTTTCGGGTAAGGCTACAGTCTTATTAAGTTTCTTTGCTCTTTCACTGATCTTTTCTAAAAATGTTACCAATCAACCAACC
>CAZFNE010000346.1:0-2056 GCA_964520335.1 uncultured Methanosarcinales archaeon
TGCGAAAGAAATATTATTACCATCCCTCCAAATAACCCTCAGATGAAGATTGGAATATTAGGGCCTGAAGGCTCTTATTCGGAAAAAGCTGCAAAAGCCTGGATTTCACAAAATCAGCTTGATAACACCAAAATGCAGTATTTTGCAGATATAGAAGATGCTTTTCTGTCTGCTGTCCAGGGAAAATCAGATATTTCAATAATTCCAATTGAAAACTCAATAGAAGGGTCTGTCGGCGTAACTCTCGACCTTCTTTTAGAAAAAGAGATTATAATTGTTGCAGAAATAATTGTAAAAATCGAACACTGCCTCCTTTCAAAAGGTGAGCCTGAAAAAATTAAAGTCATCCTGTCGCACCCTCAGGGGCTTGCCCAGTGCAGGCACTTTTTAAAGCAGCATTTCCCGGCAGCTGAACTCAGGAGTACTGGAAGTACCTCGCACGCAGCCAGGCTTGCAGGGGAGTTCGAAGAAATGGCAGCAATCGCGTCACCTGAGGCTGCAGAATGTTATAATTTGAAGATCTTACTTTCGAATATCCAGGACAGGAAAGAAAATTACACCCGCTTTATTGTCGTCAAAGCAAGCGAGAAAATATTGGATAACAAGAATTTATCTGCTTCAACTATTTGTGGGGAAGGAAAAAAGCTCAAATTAGAGTATAAACCAGCACTCGAATTAGAATCAGAATTAAAATCCGGATTAAAACCTGAATTCAAGCAAGAATTTAAACCTGAGTCTGGAACTGAAAATTTAAATTTATCGGAACATAAAACATCTATTATAGTTTACCTGGAAAAAGACAGGCCAGGGGCCCTCTATGAAATCCTTGGAGTTTTTGCAAAGAGAAAAATAAATCTGACAAAGATAGAGTCCAGGCCTTCTAAAAAGGAGCTTGGAGACTATTATTTCTACATAGACCTCGAAGGGGATGTAAGTGATCAAATTATAAAAGCCGCTTTAGAAGAGCTCAAAGATAAAACTCATTCATTAAAGATACTTGGGTCTTACTCCGTCTTTTATTCTCGTTCCGAACAATAAGGCAAGAGTTTCAGGAATCACGCATAAATAGAAGAGAATTGGTAAGCGAAGAGTAAATTACAGAATAATAAATTAAAAATAGTAAGGAAAAGAATAATAGGATTAATAGAAGAACCAAAAGAACAGGAAGAACCAGAAAAACCAAACCAGATCCGAAAATAAAAATATATAAAACAAAAAATCAATTTAGAAATCAATCCAAAAAACCAGAAAAAATTCAGGAAAAGCCAAATAGAGTTTCAGGTAAAATATTCACCCAGTAACTCAAATTTATAAAATTCGCTGAAGTTCTGGCATGTTTTGGCATTAAATGTGTACTTTTATATAGTATATTTCTCTAGTATCTTCCTGGAAGATCTTTCTCCAGTATCTTTGTATGTTCCTGTAAAATAGTTATAAAACACTTATATCCTAGTATACTATTGAGCTTATTACTAAAATTAATCGTATTACATCAATTATTGAACCAATTATTAAACTACTTTGAAAAACTGTATTGAAACTGGAATACTCCGGTTGCAGAAAAGGGCGGGATTGCTCTGGAGCTTGAAAATATAGTAAATAAACACGAATCGGATTTAAAGAAATATAGAGCACTTTATCTAATTGCAGATACACTTGCAGTTTTCCTTATCCTTTATGCACTTTTCATGCTTTTTAATATGAGAGATCTATTCCTGATGTTCAGCCCTTTTGAACCTTACACAGGCATAAGATACTATATCCTGGGTTTTGGAGTGCTTTTTGAGACCTTTGGATTGATTTTCATCGCGCTTATCCTTTCCCTGCTTTTTACAGGCATAAGGTATTACAGAGCTGAAAAAAGGGATGCAATTTCCCTCATAGAAGAACAATATCCTGTTCTAAAAGAAAGATTAAGGACAGCTTATGACAACCGCAAGACTGACAATATTATTGTTCGGGACCTTGTAGGCAGTGTCATCATCGATTCAAAACAGGTAAAGTCTTCTTCCTTCCTTGAGAGGAAAAAGCTCACAAGAAACTTGCTTGTAATAGG
>CAZFNE010000346.1:2156-3678 GCA_964520335.1 uncultured Methanosarcinales archaeon
GCAGAGCAGTAAACTTAATAACTTTTGAAACTATAAAACCTCTAGAATTTATTTAGATACAATTCGATTATTCAGTTAATTCGATTAATTCAATTTATTATCAATTCAAGAAATCGTAAAATACGCAATTATATTATTGTTTTATTAAATTCCTAAGGAATGAAGTTTCTAATAAATATTGAAAAACTGGCAACTTTTAACAGTATCAAATATAAATATGCAGGTAGAAGCAGGCAAAGCAGGCAAAAAGCAGCTAATAAACACATAATAAACGGAAATAAAACCTGTAAGCAGAAAAATAAAACCTGCAAAAACAGAAATTTAAGGGTGAAGCAGATATGGATGAGAAAACTATCGACTCTGCACAGGCTTCCACAACCTATCAGAATGCGGGCAGGATTTTCAAAAACTTTTTTGAAGAGATAGGGAATGTTGTGGTAGGCCAGAATAAAGTAGTCGAACAAATAATGATTGCAATTCTCTGTGAAGGGCATGCCCTTGTTGAAAGTAATCCTGGGCTTGGGAAAACCCTCATGATTTCCACGGTCTCAAAGGCAATGAACCTGAAGTTCAGCAGGATCCAGTGTACGCCTGACCTCATGCCTTCGGATATTACAGGGACTAATGTTATTGAAGAAAAAGACAATAAAAAAGAATTCAGGTTCCAGCCAGGGCCTGTTTTTGCAAACGTTATCCTCGCAGACGAAATAAATAGGGCTTCCCCAAAAACCCAGTCTGCTTTACTTGAAGCCATGCAGGAGCAGCAGGTAACAGTTGGAAATGACACCTATTTACTGGACAGGCCTTTTTTCATTCTTGCTACGCAGAACCCTATAGAAATGGAAGGTACCTATCCTCTGCCTGAAGCCCAGCTTGACCGTTTTCTCTTAAAAATCCTTGTCGATTATCCGACACACGATGAAGAAATGGAAATAATAAATCGATATACAAAAGTTGAGATTCCTAAAATTTCCAGGGGCCTTGATAAATCAACTCTTCTCGACTTACAGAAGCTTACAAGGCAGGTTCCGATTTCAGAAGAGCTTAAGCAGCGCGTGCTTTCTATTGTGGCCATGACAAGAACGGAGAAAGAACGCATCGAATACGGAGCTTCCCCCAGGGCTTCTATTGGCCTGATCCTTGCTGCAAAAGCCAGGGCCCTTATTGAAGGCAGGAATTTTGTAAGCAAAGAAGATATTGATTACCTTGCTTATCCTGTCCTGAGGCACAGGCTTATCCTGACTTTCGAAGCTGAAAGAAGTGGAATTACGCCTGATCAGGCTATTGAAGATATTCTTAAAAAAGTAAAATAATCTTGCAAAACAGGCTATGCCGTGATGAAATAGTAATAGATATAAATAAAATTCAGAAATGTAGTAAGGATAATTTCAAAAATAATTGAACGATTTTGAAAAACCTTCCAAAATTTCCAAACCTGGCATTGACCTGGTTTTTAACAACGATCCAGAATGACGCGCACAAAACAAAAGATCGAAACAGATTTCTTCAGGCAGCTTGACCG
>CAZFNE010000347.1:0-3662 GCA_964520335.1 uncultured Methanosarcinales archaeon
TGGATACTACAGTCAAAACGATTCAGGATATCATGCGAAAAGATGCAGGCGTGGATGGAGACGCCCAGCGCATAAGTCAGCTTGGATGGATGCTGTTCCTGAAAATTTTCGATGCAAGAGAAGAAGAATACGAACTCGAAGACGAAAATTATGTCTCTCCAATTCCTGAAGAACTGCGCTGGAGAAATTGGGCGAAAGATCCGGAAGGAATAACCGGAGATACTCTTCTGGATTTTATCAACGAAAACCTCTTCAAAACCTTAAAAAACCTTTCTTTTGATGAAACTTCCGACCCCAGAGGCTTTGTTGTCCGAGACGTTTTTGAAGATTCATACAACTACATGAAGAACGGAACTCTCATCCGGCAGGTAATCAATAAAATAAATGAAATAGATTTCACGAACTCAAAAGATCTGCACACTTTCGGCTCAATCTACGAAAAAATCTTAAAAAACCTGCAAAGTGCAGGCAATGCAGGCGAGTTTTACACTCCAAGAGCAGTTACCCAGTTCATGGTGGATTTGGTCGACCCCAAGCTTGGGGAAAAAATTCTTGACCCAGCTTGTGGAACGGGAGGCTTTCTAACCAGCGCAATAGAGCATATCCGTGAAAAATACGTAAATTCAGTAGAAGACCACCGCATTTTGCAGGAATCCATAGCCGGAATTGAGAAAAAGCAGCTCCCGCATCTGCTTTGCATTACCAATATGCTTCTCCACGGAATAGAAGTCCCTTCCCGAATCCGCCATGACAATGCGCTTTCCCGCCCGCTTAGAGATTACACTCCAAAAGACCGCGTAGACGTAATAGTTACAAATCCCCCCTTCGGCGGCCAGGAAGAAGATGGAATTGAAACGAATTTTCCTGCAAACTTCCAGACCCGAGAAACTGCTGACCTTTTCCTGTCTCTTATAATGCATATTTTAAAAGACGGAGGCCGCTGCGGAATAGTCCTTCCTGACGGAACCCTTTTCGGAGAAGGTGTAAAGACCCGCATTAAAGAAAAATTGCTTCAGGAGTGTAACCTGCATACAATAGTCCGGCTTCCAAACGGCGTTTTCAGCCCTTACACCGGCATAAAAACTAACATCCTCTTCTTTACCAAAGGTGAACCCACAAAAGAAATTTGGTATTATGAACATCCTTATCCTGCCGGCTATAAGTCATACTCGAAAACCAAACCTATGCGTATAGAAGAATTTGCCCCTGAAAAAGCCTGGTGGGATAATAGAGAAGAAACCGAAAACTCCTGGAAAGTAAAAATCGAAGACATAATTGCCAGTAACTATAACCTTGACATTAAAAATCCCAATACCATTGAAAACGATCACGGCGACCCTGAAGAGATCCTTAAAAAATACCAGACACTTCTATCTGATATAGAGGAAACTCGAACAGCCCTCAAAAAAGAACTTATGAACGCCCTGGCAGGGAAAAACGCATGAATTCAAGCCTTTTTTTCGAAAATTTCGAACTTCTTGCAGACGCACCGAACAGTGCCAAAATTCTCAGAAGACTAATTTTGCAGCTTGCGGTTAGGGGAAAACTTGTGCCACAAGACCCAAATGATGAGCCAGCTTCTTTTTTGATTGAAAAAATTAAGGCTGATATATCTCAAAATAAATTGCAATCGAAAATAAAGATTAGTTGTATTCCTTATGATCTGCCTACTAACTGGGAATGGGTGAAATTTGGAGATATAGTTGTTTGTCGCGATGGAGAACGAATACCTGTGGCTAGATCAGAGCGTGAAAACAGGGAAAAAGTCTACGATTATTATGGAGCTTCTGGAGTCATTGATAAAATAGATAGCTATCTCTTTGATAAACCATTATTGCTCATAGGAGAAGATGGGGCAAATCTTCTAAATCGGTCAACACCGATTGCTTTTATTGCAGAAGGAAAATATTGGGTTAATAACCATGCACACGTATTAGATGGGATCTCGTTAGATTTCCTGAGATATCTTGAAGTCTTCATTAATGCTATTGATCTAAGTCCTTATGTAACAGGTTCTGCACAGCCAAAAATGAATCAGGCAAAAATGAATTCTATCCCAATTGCGATTCCTCCTCTTGCCGAACAAAAACGCATAGTCTCTAAAGTTGACGAACTGATGGCTCTCTGTGATAAACTAGAAGCTCGCCGCCAGAAAAAACAGGAACTCCAGAGTAAACTCAATAGCGCTGCCCTTGAAAAAATACTCAGTGCAGAAAATCAGGAAGAATTTGAACAATACTGGCAACGGATTTATGAAAACTTTGATCTTCTTTATGACAACCCTGAAAATGTTGAAAAACTGAAGCAGGCGATATTAAAAGCTGGCGTAGAAGGTAAACTTACCCAACAATGGAGAAAAAAATATCCAGATGTAGAGTCTGCAAAATCATTGTTAAGCAAAATCGAGGAAAAAAAGAAGATTTCTGATGTAAAAAAAAATAGAAGAAGTAAGCAATTGAGACCATTCAATGATGCCGAATTATCTACGTTACCTGAAAATTGGGAATGGACTAGATTAGATTCAATTGCTGATATAAAAGGCGGGATAACTAAGGACGGTAAAAGAAAAGTAGATGATGGAAGGGAAGTTCCTTATCTGCGTGTAGCAAATGTTCAGCGTGGATACTTGGATTTAGATGAGATAAAATATATCGAAGCTTCAGAGCCTATAATTTCAGAGTTATCATTAAAATATGGAGATGTTCTATTTACTGAAGGTGGGGATTTAGACAAACTCGGAAGAGGATGGATCTGGCAAAATGAATTGCCAGAATGTATTCATCAGAATCACATTTTTAGAGCTAGACTACACTCAGAGAAAATAATCAGCAAATTCGTTTCATGGTTTGCCAATTCTCATTACCAATATTTTATGGATGAAGGAAAACAAACAACAAACCTTGCATCAATTAATCTAACTAAATTAAGGGGATTTACGCTTCCTATCCCTCCTTATGAGGAACAAAAGAGAATCGTTGAAAAAGTCGAGCAGCTCATGGGTTTATGTGATGAACTCGAATCAAAACTAAGAAAAGAAAGTGAAGATAGCGAAAAACTTATGGAAGCGGTTGTTAAGGGTTTATTAGAGGAAGTTGCCTATTAAAATGAAAATAGAATTACTTTCACTAAAATCTCAACCATGTTATTATTCTATCTTTCATTCAAAAATAAGAACTTGTTTTATCTATTTCAGTTAAACTTTTTCTGCAAAATTATTAAAGATAATATTAATATCAGCAGGAAATAATGCTCCAATTTGAGTAAAAAATTTAAATAAGTCTGCCTTATCAATATGTTAACAACTTTTTTAAAGAAGGCGTTTTTATTGGTGAAGTTTTTTCCTCCAAGTCTTAAAGGCGACGAATCGGAATATAATGAACACAGGAAAGTCTCCGAAAAGCCTCTAGAAAAAAGTGAAACATACAATAAATTTAATGAGCAAATCCCTGCCGAATATACTTTTAGCAGTTATGGGAAAATTGAAACATGCAGTTTCAAAGGATTTTCAGAATTCTTAATAAACATTTTTGGTGAAAAAATACTCAAAATTATAAGAACTCTATCGATAGCTATACCAATAATTTTTATAATTTTAGTATCGTTATTCTTTGCTAAAGATGAAAATTATAATAAGACTGTATTTTGGGGATATTTTATAATTA
>CAZFNE010000348.1:0-3654 GCA_964520335.1 uncultured Methanosarcinales archaeon
TTTACGCCTAGAATTGTAATTCAAACAATAGTTCGATGCACAAAACCAGATCCTCGAAGTCACCGAGATTTCTCAATAATGGACCCTGCCTGTGGGACCGGTGGCTTTCTGGTGTGCGCCTATGAATGGCTGAAAGCTGTAACATCAGGTGGGGCTCTTGACCGCGATCAAGCAAAACGAATTCGCAAAAGCACTTATTTCGGGCAGGAACTTGTGGAACGCCCGCGCAGGCTTGCCCTTATGAACTTATACCTGCACGGAATAGAACCTGAGATCAAGCTTGGAGATTCGATCTATGAAAGTCCAGACTCCAAGAAGTTTGATGTGGTGCTCACCAACCCGCCATTCGGGACAAAAGGTGCAAACCAATCCCCAGGCAGGGAAGATTTCGCTATCGATACTTCAAACAAGCAGCTTAATTTCATCCAGCACGTCATGACCATCCTGAAGCCCGGTGGCAGAGCTGCAATCGTTGTGCCTGACAATGTTCTTTTCGCTGATCAAGCAGGAGAGGTTTTTAAGGTGCTTTGCGAAGATTGTGACCTTCACACTGTCCTGCGCCTTCCAGATGGCACATTTACGCCTTACTCCCCTGGCACCAAAACAAATGTTATATTTCTCACAAAAGGAATCCCAACGGATCACACATGGGTTTATGATTGTCGGACAAACGTCCCTAAGATCACAAAGAAAGACCGCCCGCTAACAAAAGAGCACTTTGCGGAGTTTGAAAAGTGCTTCGGCTCTGATCCCAATGGCAGGGCAAAACGTGATGAAAAGGATTCTCAGGAAGACCGCTGGCGCAGTTTCCACATTTCCGAACTAAAAGGCTGCAACTACAAGATTGATTCCCTGAAGTGGCTTCGTGACGATTCCTTAAGCGACACCGACGACCTGCCAGATCCTGAAGAGCTTGCAGCGGAGGCGATTGACGAGATTGAAGCAGCGCTGGGTGAGTTGAATGCTATTCTTGATTTTATGGGGAATGGGTATGCAGCAGAAGAGTGAACTGCCGGAAGGGTGGGCTGAATGTCAAATAACATCTTAGTAATTAATTATGGTAAATGTTTAAGAAAAGGCAGAGAAAACTGTGAGGAAAAGTTAGGAGAAATATCCTGCTCCTGAACGATATTATTCACAAATTAAGAGAGGTTTTGACTGATTAAAATGAAAATGATTAAATCTTTAACGGAAGCCGAAATCGCCGAATTGCCTAGGTTGCCAGATAAATGGAAATGGGCAAGACTCGGAGAATTAGTCAATGATATTGTTGTTGGATATGTGGGTCCTATCACTCAATTTTTAACAGACGATCTAAACAATGGAGTTCGATTTTTAAGTACAACTCATATTGGAGATAATCAATTTTTAAATCACAAAGAAAGTCGATATGTAACAAATGAGTTCTCGATGAATAATAAAAAATCGGAAGTGTTAGCTGGAGACATTATTGTTGCGAGACACGGAGATTCAGGAAAATGTTGCATAATTCCCCCATATATAAAAAAAGCTCAAGTTTCAAATGCAGTAATAATTAGACCAAACAATGAATTATTTGTCAATCTCTATATTATCTATTCTTTTGGATACTTAAAACAAAGTCTCCAAAAGAAGAAAGTTGGTGGAGTACAACAGGTTGTCAACACTAAAACTATGGAGATGTTCCCATTCCCTCTCCCTCCGCTTCCAGAACAGCACCGCATCATTTCAGCTATCGAAGCACTTTTCGCCCGTCTGGATGCAACAAATGAGAAGCTTGACAGTGTGCTGGGGATTTTGAAAAAGTTCAGGGAATCGGTACTTGCGGCTGCTTGTGAGGGGAGATTAACTGAAGAATGGAGAGAGAAAAATCCCAACATTGAGGATTCTCATATATTAATGAGAGAACTTCAAAAATCTCAGACGGTTTCAAAAAAGAAACGTGCCGGTAGACTATGGGGGTCAGGTATAGTTCCTACTTTGTCAGATAATGAAATTAAAAAAACTCCTGATACGTGGGTCTGGACTAAAGTGAAGAATCTTAATAGTGATATGGAAATCACTGTTCAGATTGGACCAATGTCTATGAAATCTAAAGAATTCTCCGATAAGGGAGTACCTGTATTAAATGTGGGATGCATTCAATGGGGAAAGTTTGATGAATCTAAACTAAATTATCTTCCAAATGAAATTGCCGATCAATTTGACAGATATTCCGTTAAAAAGAATGATATTTTATTTACTCGTTCTGGAACTGTAGGTCGTTGTGCCATAGCAACTGAAAAACAAGATGGTTACTTAATGACTTTTCACTTGTTGAGGGTTAGGCTTTCAGAAACGATATGCAGTCCCAAATATTTATATTATGTTTTTCAAGGTGCGCCACATATTCGAGAGCAAATGGATGTTGCTTCAATTGGTTCAACTAGAGCAGGATTTAACACTAAATTGTTAGCCGACCTAGATGTTTCTCTCCCACCTCTCCTAGAACAGCAAGAAATAATCCGGCGTGTTGATGCCCTCTTCGCCTTTTCCGATTCAATAGAAGCAAAAGTTGCAGCGGCAAGAGAAAAGACTGAGAAACTAAGACAGTCCATTCTTGCAAAGGCTTTCAATGGAGAGCTTGTGCCGACTGAGGCTGAACTTGCCAGAAGAGAGGGTAGGGATTAGGAGTCTGCTGAGGCTTTGCTTGAGAGAATAAAGAAGGAGAATAGTGAGAAAAAACGATGAGTATAGATTCAAATGCTCACAACGCTAGTGATTAAAGATTACGATTCACACACTTCTCTGAAATAGGAGAACCTGAGCCAGGGCTCATAAACGCTCTTAAACCTTACATTATGCCTTATGCGTGAAAAGTCAACATAATAAAAAATTTAAGTACTTTGACACTAATAGTACATTGGCGCTTTCTCATCAGCGTCTAAATTTCTTCATAGTGGCGAGTAGGTGCAGTACCTGCTCGTCCCCAACAAGCGGCATCTGGACTTTTAATAAAACGTAGCTACCAGAAGATTTTATATCTTTTTACTGTTGAGTCAAAAAACTTATGAGATCCGAATAGTCCTTCTAATTTGTATATCTCTCCTATCTTCATGGTCACTATTGCATCGTTGTTCTCTAAATCATAGAAAGCAGGGGCTGTGCAATCCACAAAAACTAATCCTTTATCTGTAGTATTGAAAGCGTTGCAGGCATGTCCTTTCTCTCTTTCATAAAAATCAACACTAACAAATGCTGCTCGGATTCCAGACTTTTCTGCATTGTTATGGACCGCCTCAGCACAGTCTGAACAAACAAATGAATCATTATAAGGGATTGAGTCTGTCAGATCTGCCTTCAAAAATGTTTTAAGCTCCTCATATGATGGATCTTTAGCGCTCATATTATTGTAAAGAATTATTCGCGATCCATCTGCACCTGCAATGTTTAAAACATGTATCGGAAGACTAAAACTTACTGTGAAATATAATTGTAATATTAAAATCATTAGTCCTGTCATCATAAAGTACAGAGCTAATATAGAGGATAGTTTTGGGAATTTGTAACTCTCCCTATATTTTCTCACCAAAATTTCTCCTAAAATAAGTTTACTTAGTAGTTATTACCAAACAGGCTTAAAAATTTATTGAAAAAAGGTTAGTAAGATCCACAGACATCAGGATCTAAAATAAA
>CAZFNE010000349.1:0-3647 GCA_964520335.1 uncultured Methanosarcinales archaeon
CGATTGCTACAATCTGGGCAGGAGCGATGCTTATAGAACAGCTCGGAGAAAAAGAGGCTGCAAATACAATAGTTAATGCAATCCAGAAAAATATTTTGGAAGGAAAAGTCAAAACTTACGATATGGGCGGAAAAAGCCGTACCTCAGATGTCGGCGACGATATTGTGAGAATAGTAAAGGGAGAATAATCAAATTCTTCTTACACTACTTTTTTTCGTTTTCTTCTATATCTCTTTTTAATTTTTTGTAATATTCTTTATACAGGCTTAAAACTGTCACTTGTCGTTATTTACAGGCAATACAATAAAAAATATAACCCGTAAACTGGCTTATTTTAAGGCTCTCTTAGAGCTTTTTATATTAGCGCATTTCTAAATTAATTATATAATACCGCAAAAACCTAAAATAAAGGCGGAAAATAATCCTGGAAATCGAGAAAAAAGATATGAATTTAAATATCTCATAGTTGAGAAAGAAATAATGAAGTTAAGTGCCCAGGGTATAAAGGGATATATCAAAAAAGTAATAGCGTATATTAGGTTATTATTAAAAAATATACTAAGAGACTTAAAAACAGTTGCTGGAAAAATTCAAGAATACCCATTAGCTACTTTATTTTTCATAGGTTCAGTACTTTTTTTATTTTTATACCCTTACTTACAGGTAGGTCACTGGGGAATAAATAACGTTACAGAAGCAGCAACGCTTGAGAACGAGTACCGAGCTACCTTAGCTCAAATGCTAGGTGGTGTTGCTATTGGAATTGGACTCTATTTTACCTGGAAGAAGATTTTAATTTCTCAAGATGGTCAGATCACTGAACGTTTTACTCGAGCTGTTGATCAATTAGGAGCTCTTGATCAAAAAGGGAATCCCGTGTTAGAAATAAGATTGGGAGGCATATATGCCCTTGAAAGAATCTCAAAAGAGTCTAAAGACGATTATTGGCCGATTATAGAAATATTAACCGCTTACATAAGAAAGAATTCAAGTGCAGAAACAGTTGGGAATAAAAATTATACACCTATATCCATGTTTATTCAAGACGAAAGTAAAAAGAGAGAAAATTCAGAAGTAAAAAATGTATCTTTAGATATTCAAGCAATTCTTACGGTTATTACAAAACATGAATTTCCTTATAATAACGAAAAGGATAAGGTTCTAAATTTGGGAATGACTTGGCTTAAAGGAGCTGATCTTAGAGAGGCGCATCTTGAAGGAGCCAATCTTAAGGGAGCTCACCTTGAAGGGGCTAACTTTTACAAGGCTGATCTTTCAGGAGCTAATTTTTACAAGGCTGATCTTTCAGGAACTCACCTTAATAGGGCGAACCTTACAAAAGCTTGCCTTAGGGAGGCTGACCTTAGAAAGGCTAACCTTAGAAAGGCTAACCTTAGAGGAACTGATCTTATAGAGGCTAATTTTACAGGGGCTGACCTTTCAGTGGTTAACCTTAGTAGGCCGAACCTTACAGAAGCGTACATTAGAGAGGCTGACCTAAATCTAATAATTGAACAGTTTTTACAAGTGAAAACACTTTATAAGGCAGAGTTAGATGAAGAGCTTCGCAAACAACTAGAAGAAAAATATCCCGAAAAATATCAGGAACTTATTAAAAACCCCGAAGAACAATAACTATTCTTTTCTGAGTCTTCTAAGGCATTTTTTAAAGGGTTCTCAACTCAAAATAACATATACTAAAACCTAAAAACTCAATACAGGCCCTTAGAATAAGCCACATTTTCATTCCATTGGGTTGAAGGAATATTCAAGAAATAAAACCATTTTCCTTTTGTCCATCAAAAACAGTGTGCATCACAAAAGGGTTAATGATAACGAAATAATATAGTGACTATGTGGTTCTGAATATTTTTTTTGCACTTAATCTGGGGGTAATCGACAGGAAAAATTTTCTACCCAAAAATGGAATGAGCCTTTTGATGTTTAATTTTCACATATGTATTGTTTTTTGTATTCCATATACTATGGAACGAATCTGAGCTCAAACACATAGCTCTAATTAGCCGATATCGAAAAATTTTTTTGAGTGAACAAAATTAGCTTGAAATTTTCACTTCATTTATTTATTGTAAAAATAAAGACAATAAAAATAAAAAATGATTATAAAAAGGAAAATATATAATTTTAATAATAGGGAAAGATTTTTATTTTACAAACTAGCATTTTTAAGATGGTATTTCTTTCTATGGTGACAAGATGGTAGATCCTGCTTATGTAGTTATAATTGCAGCTCTAATTACAGGATTATGTGCAATAATTGCGGAGATAGTTGGCCCTGTAATTGCATCAATGCTGAAAAATAGAGAAAAAAAAATGCCTACAGATAAAGAAGAATCGCCTATAGATGAAAAATCAGCAATTGCCCCCCCGCCGTTACCTAAAATTAAATCAAAAAAATTGATAAAAATAGTTATTGTTGTATTAGTAATAATTGCTATCTACAGTGTTGGATTATTGCCTCATTTTGGGGGATTTACATCAACACCTACACAAGCAGAAGTAAGTATTACCTATCCATTAAATTCAGCAACAGTCCAAATGAAGGAAACCATAGCAGGAACAGCAAAAAACATTCCAGATAATCAGCAATTATGGATTGTAATTTACCCACAAGATGCATACAAATATTATCCACAGAATCCGGTAAATGTTCAAAGTGACGGAAGTTGGTCGCTCCCGGTTCAGTTCGGCGAAGCACAAAATGTTGGTAAATATGACTTATATGCTGTACTGGCAGATAACAATGCACAAAAACAACTCAGTGATTATATCACAAAATCTGAAAATGCTAAATCATGGGATGGAATGAGGATACTACCATCTGGAACCATCGAATTCATCAAAATTACAGTAACAAGAGCATAAATCAATGAATAATACCATACAATTATTTTAGAATAATATATTTTACCAATTTTGATATGTTTCTTGGAACTTTTTCTGAAAATTGTCAAATTTGAATATAAAAGTATAAATTGAGGAGGGAAAGAAAAAAATGAATAAAAAGAAAGAAAAAAATAAACGACATTTTTTTTTTGTTTTAATAGTTATTGCAACCTCGTTATTTGTAATACTTTCAGGTTGTTCCGGTGATAAAGGTACTGAAAATATTGATACCAATCTATCACAGACGACGCCAGTACAAACGACAAATGCAACAATGGAACCTACGCAGGCAGAAATAAACATCACCTATCCTTCAAATTCAACAACAGTCCAAATGAAGGAAACCATAGCAGGAACAGCAAAAAACATTCCAGATAATCAGCAATTATGGATTGTAATTTACCCACAAGATGCATACAAATATTATCCACAGAATCCGGTAAATGTTCAAAGTGACGGAAGTTGGTCGCTCCCGGTTCAGTTCGGCGAAGCACAAAATGTTGGTAAATATGACTTATATGCTGTACTGGCAGATAACAATGCACAAAAACAACTCAGTGATTATATCACAAAATCTGAAAATGCTAAATCATGGGATGGAATGAGGATACTACCAGATGGAACTACAAAAGTCATCAAAATTACAGTAACAAGAGAACAAACACCTACACAAGCAGAAATAAATATCACCTATCCTTCAAATTCAACAACAGTCCAAATGAAGGAAACCATAGCAGGAA
>CAZFNE010000350.1:0-3636 GCA_964520335.1 uncultured Methanosarcinales archaeon
GTGAAAAGGACTGCGTACTCCCGAGGCGCAATTCGGGCGAGGCGCAATTCGGGTGGCCCAACTCGGGCAGTTCAGGTTTCGTTATGTGGTTCCTTGCGTTCTTCGATGAAATCAAGCAATTCCTGGGAGTCACTTATCTTATCGAGTTCTTTCTTTTCAATAAGAACAGTATTTTCTACAGATTTAATTTTAGAGCGTCCATTTATAATAAATACAGATTGGGTTTCAGTAACGCAAGAAATACTGCTCATGAGGTGAGCTCGCTTGATTACAGTTGTGTTAAATTCGCTCACTCCTGTGAGAATAATTGAAGACTTATCTCTTGAAATTGCTTTGAAAGGAGCTTGCGCTGTGTGAAGGACATCATAGCCTAACATTGAAATTGTATTAAGAATCAAATCTTCTGGCAAAAGCCCGATTGATTTTGGCTGGTCTTTCATTTTAGCTTCGTCAGCAGTTTCAATTTCTGGCTTTTTTCGGGGTTTTCTTGTTCCGCAAGATTTCAGAATATCAATTGGCCTTGCGAGTTCGACTCCGAAAATATCTTCCAATTGAATTACCACGTCTATTGAGGCATCCATGCCTTCTTCTTCGTACTTGCTGATTGTCCGTCTCGAAACCCCTACCATTGCTGCCAGGGTGCCAAGGGACATGGCCTGGTCTGTCCTGGCTTTTTTTAGCATACCCCCTTCGATTGAGACATAAAGCCCTCCAGGAGCTGCAGATACCAATGGAGGAATACTTTCAACAAAATAATCATGCAGGGTCTGGACATTTAAGGCAAGGATATCATAACGCATATAGACTACGCTATCCTCGAGCATTTGATCCCTTGTTTTTGCCCCCACGACAATTGCAGAGCCTCCGAGGTATTCAGCCAGATACTTCATTTCCCTGGCAGTTTCTTCGTTAAGGCCGTCAATGTTAAATAAAACCTTGCAAAGTAGTAGTGTTTCATCTTTTCGTGCGGCGACATCGAAACTCCTTGGTCGAATATTGCAGCGGTCAGAAAGTACAAAGCCCGCACGTGCCAATACATCAATAATTTGATGTATAAGAACTTCTTTTGTCATCCCAATAACAATCTCTGTTTGATCATCTATATATATGTTTCTACACTATATACAATAATCAAGAAATAAAAATACGTCGGAAGCTTACGAAAAATCCGGAAAATAAGAGAGCATTAAGATTTTTATTGAAAATCCAGATGAAAATACCAGACCTGAACAAAGCAAAAATCCGGAAGCGACAGAAAGAAACTGAAAAAAATTCTAAAAGGACTGGAAAAGAATCAAGAAAGAATTGAAAAAACTGAGAAAAATGATCATCGGTGTCGACGATACGGATTCAAATGAAGGTATGTGCACCACATACCTGGGAGCCTTGCTCTTAAAAGAACTTCAAGTTTACGGCACCTTAGAGCCCTTTCCTCTTTTAGTACGCCTGAATCCTACGATTCCCCATAAAACAAGAGGGAACGCCGCAATAGCCTTGAAAATAGAAACTGATTTTCCGGAAAAAGTAATTGAACATGTTATTTCAAGAATTGAAGAGCTCGCACACCTGGAATGTGAAAAAACCAATCCTGGGGCAGTTTTTATTCTGGAAAGCACTAACAATTATAAAGATCTCAAGCCAATTCTCTGGAGTTTTCTGGAGGAGGCTGTCCGGCATGTTGTTGAAATTGAGACAGCAAAAAAGCTGATCTCAGACTTTAATATTCGTGCGAAAGGTTTCAAGAATGGGAGGGGATTAATCGGGGCTCTTGCAGCTTGCGGAGCTATGCTCAACCTTGAAAAATGGGATCCCACTTATGAGTATCTTGCCTACAGACAGATAGATAAATGCGGAACTCTACGTGAGCTTGAAAAAGCAAGTTTCTTCGAAGCCGATAAAGCAACTTATCCTGAAACCTGGGATACTGTGGACCTGGCAAACAAAGTTGTTGTTTGTATCCCTCATTCCGGTGATCCTGTATTGTATGGGATAAGGGGAGAAAATACTGAAGTAGTTCACAGGGCTGCAAATGTGATCAGGGGAGAAAAAAAGAAGGATTTTGCAATATACAGGACAAACCAGGGCACTGACATGCACTTAATATCCGCAATAGGAATTTCTGAAATTCAGGATATGCATTCTTATAAACTTGAAGGCAGGGTTCTGACCCCTCCAAGAACGCTTGAAGGAGGGCATGTAATCTTTTCAGTTCAGGATGAAGAAGGAAAAAAGCTTGATTGTGCTGCTTTTGAGCCCACGAAAAATTTCAGAGCTCTTATTAGAAAACTCCTGCCTGGTGACAAGATTGAAGTTTCCGGGAGTGTCGGCTCAAGGACTCTAAATATCGAAAAAATTGAAATTAAGAAACTTATCCCTGTTTACATTGAAGAGAACCCAAAATGTCCGGCCTGCAATAAACATATGAAGTCGGCAGGAAAGGGTCAGGGTTTTCGGTGCAAAAAATGCGGAATGAAAGCCGATTCAAAAATAAGATCTGAGAAAAAAAGAGACCTGAAAATAGGACTCTATGAAGTTCCCCCATGCGCCAGACGTCATTTAGCAAAGCCCCTGATCAGGGAAAAACGGTCTGATATCCAGATTTATCCTTCCAGATAATTCGGATAAATAAGCTTGAGGGCAAAAGAACTGGATAATAATCAGTTATTGGTTTACGGTTCATTGGAATGGACGTAAGTCCAGTTAGGTTTTCTAAAATTTAATTTATTTTGTTTCTTTATGCTTTTAAGTTTAATTAATCAGAATTTTCTAATTAAAATATATTCGTATTATTCATATTGTTCATATAATATTACCTGACTGGCTTAATTTAAGGCATTTCTGGAATAGGAGGGGAGGTTCTTTTATGCCTATTCTTTTCAATCCTGTTTAAAACGGAATTCAACTGTTCTGAGGAAATATCAAGCGAAGTAAGGATAGTTTGCGGATCTTTATTCTGTTCAAGCATATCAAGCGCCTTATCTAGCTTCAGATAGGAAATTCCAAGATCTGCCTCATCAGTCTGACCTGCCCAGAGCCCTGCCGAAGGCTTTTTTGCAACAAGGGATTCCGGGATTCCAATTTTTCGGGAAAGCTCCCAGACATCGGTTTTATAAAGCCCGCCTATTGGCTCAAGATCAACTCCTCCGTCCCCATATTTCGTATAATAGCCAAGCAGGATTTCAGTTTTATTGCCTGTGCCCATAACTATTCGGTTCATCTGGTTTGCATGGAAATACAGAAGAGACATCCTGACCCTTGCTTTTAAGTTGCCTTTACAGAGCCTATCTGCTAATTCGCTATCAGGAACAGAATCCATAATGGATGAAATTATTCCTGAGATGTCAATTGTCCTGAATTCGATTCCTAGCAAATCCGCAAGTTTCTTTGCATCTTCACTATCCTCAAACGGAGTTAACCCCAATTCAGGCATATGTATTCCTAACACATTTTCTTTTCCCAGGGCTTTTACAGTGAGGGCTGCAGTAAGGGCCGAATCGATTCCTCCGCTAAGCCCAATAACCGCTCCATTTACACCTGCTTTATGGATTTCACTCCGGATAAAATCAACAATTTTTTTCTGCGCAGCTTCAAGGTTCATGTTGTTAATTCCTCGGCATTTATAAGACCTTATTTAAA
>CAZFNE010000351.1:0-3625 GCA_964520335.1 uncultured Methanosarcinales archaeon
GGTTAACTGCACCGCCACCGCATGCGAATGGGATCTGAATTCCTTTCTCAAGGAGCTTGTCATTAACTTCCTTGAAGGCATACATGGTGGTGGTCATAAGAGCAGTACCTGTAACCATCAGAGGCTTGTTTGCAATAACTGCAGTGATAACCTCGTCTACAGGAACGTCCCTTCCAAGGTCGACAACATCATAACCGTTTGCCCTGAGGAGAGCGGTGACAATGTTCTTTCCGATGTCGTGAACGTCACCTTCTGCTACGTGGCAGACAATTGTTCCTTTGGTTTCAGGAGCAGTTTCGGAATTTTCCTTACAGAATTCGATACCGTTTAACATGGCGTCAGCAGACATCATGACGTTGGGGAGGAAAATGATACCTTCATCGTAAAGTTTTGTGACAACACCCATACCGACCATGAGAGCGTCGTCGATAAGAGCAACCGGGTCCTTGCCTGCATCCATTGCTGCCTGGAGACCCTCGACCACGTCGTCTTCTTCTCCTTCGAAGATTGCTTTTGCGATCGGGTAAATTAATTCGTCTTTAGGATAGAGTTCTTCTGCGGCGTCTTCCGGGGTCATAGCCTTTTCAAGGGCTACATTGTATCTGGTTAAGACCTTTTTCAGACTTGCCTCTGTAAAGTCCAACATATTTTTAAACCTCCATTTCAAATTTTAAGTAAAAGGATTGTGCCTCTTTCGGGTCTGCATTCCCGAGATCGTCGGCAGTGTAAAGTTCCGGGGAACCTTCTTGAAGTTTTTCTGGGGATATTTATCCTGGGAAATTTCACTAAAGCGTACTTTTGATAACTAAGCTTTCTGAAATTCTAACACGATATGCCTTCGAAAATATCTTCTTCTGTCTTTCCGGCACTTTTCCTTTTTTATTATTTGCGTATCTGAGTCCAGATACGTGTTACAGCATAATTAGGGGAAATCATCCCTTATACCATAAACGACGAAAATTTTTTTCTGCGTTGTACAGGGTAACGTGAGGTCTAAAATTTTGAACTTATTTCATTACATTTTACTCTGGAATTTTTTGCTTTCCTTTCTCCAGAAAAACGAGCTCTAAATTTATGAGCTCGTTTTTCTCTTTTTCATAGATCCTCCGAAATTTTATTTTTGAAGTATAATTTCAACTTTTTTATTTTTTTTGAATAATCCAATTGTTCAAATAAAGCCCAGCAAAAATTTTGATGTTCTTATTGCAGCCTTCATTTCAAATATTTTTACTTAAAACCGGAAAACCTGTAATTTTTTAAATCTATGAGAGCGGAAGATCGTGTTTTTTGCTTTCCTTATATAATTTGGGAGAAATTTTTGCACTCTCCCCAGGATCCGCTGATTCGGAAATTATTCATCCAAATTCTTTTATATAAATGAGTGTATCGGTTATCTTCAGAGTTATCATATATTCCCTCCTTCCTTTTAGCCATAGAAGGTCAGGTTGGGATTGAATTAAACTAAATTAAATAAAACTAACTTAGATAGAAAACTAATCTAATTCTGCCTTAATTTAGCGTTTAAGGTTACAGAATCAGATTTTTAGATTTACAAAAAATGAGATAGAAGTGGTTTGAATGCAACCTGAGTTAATAGATGTCGTATTTCGTTCCCAGAAAAGAAGAGACCTCCTGTTACTCCTGGGAGAGAAACCTCGGACAATAGAGGAGATCAAACTCCTTCTTGATGTTACTCCCACAGCTATCTTGCCCCAGATTAAAAGACTTACGGACAGTAACGTAGTCGTTCAAAAAAATGGGAGTTACGAATTAACAGATATGGGAGAACAGGTTTTTAAAAAAGTCCAGGCCCTTGTTGATGTCCTTATTTTATTAGAGCGCGATAATTACTGGATAGAACATGATTTAAGGGAAATTCCTGAGTATCTTCTTAATAGAATTGGGGACCTAAAAGCCTGTAATCTCGTTAAAACCGATCCCAGCAAGATTTTTGAACCAAGTATGGAATTGTTAGATCTCTTTTCCTCTTCCAATTCGCTTTTCGTATTTTCCTCTTTTTACAGACCTGAATTTCTTCCGCTTTACGCAAAGCTTGGAAGGGCGGGAGCTGAAGTAACCCTTATTTTTACCGAGTCAGTGTTTGAAAAAATCCTGCATAATTATGAGAGAAAAATAAAGAAATTTGCTTCAATGCAGAATCTCGAACTGCTGGTCTGTAATGATGGAGTTAAACTTGCCGAGCTTATTGTATCAGATAACGTCATGGTAATCTCTTTCTTTGACCGTAATGGAAGGTTTTACCATGATTATATGACCTGCTCTGAGCCTCAGGCTATGGGCTGGGCGAAAGAGCTTTTTGAATTTTATAAAATAAAAGCCTTTCAGGTTAAGGGGGAACCAGCCACTGACCGTTTTATATACACAACTGAAAATGAAGAGCTTTCGAAATGTATGCTGCCTACACTATAATAAATGGAAGCACAAGAAATCTAATATATTATAGTATAATATAATAACACATTTTATGCAAACTTAATTATAAAGAATTAGACTTTAATTCTCCAGTACATCTTTCAGAATCCTTTTCAGGAGGCTAGATTTATATGGAACTGCAGTTAATAGACACGATCTTTTTTTCAGACAAGAGGAAAAACTTGCTTTTGCTTCTGAAAGATGGGCCAAAGACAATTGAAGAGATCAAAACCGAGCTTGAAGTCAGTTCCAGCCCTATTATGGCTCAGATTCGTATCCTGCTCAAGGATGAGTTAGTCGTGCAGAAAAAAGATACGTATGAGCTTTCAGTAAAAGGGAAGCTTATTGTGCCTAAAATGGAGCCTCTTCTCTCTACTTTTCAGGTCTTTGATGAAAATCATGATTATTGGGCTCGACAAAATTTGCGTACTCTTCCTCCTCATCTGCTGGACCGAATTGGAGAACTTGGGACATGCAAAGAACTTGTGCCTGAAAGGACCCATATTTTTGATTATCCGCCTGAAATTATGGATCCCCTTTACAGATCCAAAACAGTCATGGAGGTTTCTTCCTTTTTCCGCCCTGGTTATCCAGGTCTTTATCTCGATCTTGCAAAAAGAAATATTCAGGTCTCCCTTATTCTTGAGAAGCCGATTTTTGAAAAGCTGATTTCAGATCACAAAAAAGATATGGAAGAATTCCTGAATCTGGAAAATACCAGGCTTTTCACCTGTGATCAGAGAATTGAGCTTGCATCCAGCATTATTACTGACCGTTTCATTTCTTTATCCATGGTTTCAAAAGACGGAAGATATTATAACCATGAAATGATAAGTTTTGAAAAAAGTGCTCTTGCCTGGGGAAGGGAACTCTTTGATTACTATAAAGACCTTTCAGAAGAAATTTTCCAGATTTAATGACTTAATATTAAATGACCTGAAATAAAAAACTGATAAAAAGCCTGATAAAAAACTGATACTAAAAGATTTAATTCCTAGCAAAGTCTGGACTCCTTGGTTAATTAGATTCGTCTTTATCATTCTCTTAATGTTTTTTTATTATAATCTAACCTGGTTTTTTAAATTAATTTATTCTTTAATCCATCCTTAATTCATTTTTTATTTCATTTTCAATTCGTTTTTAATTGGTCTCTAATTAATCTTTAATTAGTCCAGAATTAATTTCAATTTAA
>CAZFNE010000352.1:0-3623 GCA_964520335.1 uncultured Methanosarcinales archaeon
AATACCAGATCTGCCTGGATTTTAAATCCAGATTTTTTCGCCTCTTCCATAAACTGATCAAATTCAGCAATTCCGCCAAGGTCCTCCCTCACTTCTTGAGGATCTCGAATATCAAAACCTGCATCTCCCATTGGAGAATCCATAAAAGGCAAAATATATAGCGTTGTCACTCCCAAATCTTTCAGATAAGGAAGCATTTCTATCAAATCTTTGAAGGTATTTGTAGTATTTTCATCTTTTACACCAAATTGATCAACATAAAACGTGTATATTATTTCGTCTTTATACCAATTGCAGTCTCTTATAAGATCCTCAATTTTTAAAGAGGCTGCACGTTTAGATCTGGCTCTTACAATAATTTCCAGGATTCTTACAAATATCTCATTTACTTTGTCTTTTCCATAGACGCTCTCTAATGATGATTTAATTTGTATTTCAAGCTGTTTTAAAAAGGAGAGATGTTTTGCTTCAGCTCTTTCAATAATTTCCAGAATATTTGTAAACATTTCGTCTACTTTGATTTCTTCATTGACCTGTTCCAATGCTAGTTCAGCATTTATCTCAAGTTGTTTTGGCGTTTCATAAACCATTAAACACCCTCTTTTAAGATTGTACACATCCAAATGAGTCTATGTAAAATCGTCTTTGCTTCGTATTAAATGGGCTTAATACGACTTTTTTAATTTAGATTCTTACAATGAAATCAATAAAATAATATAAATTTCTTTAATACGTACTTCTTAATATATTTATTTAAATTTTTTAGCTTAACAGTATGCTTATTTTCAAATTAAGAATAAAGCATATTATCAGCAGTATTTTCTTCTCCAAAAAGTATTAATTATTAAAGAATAATATTCCAAAATTTATAAAATGTAAAACTGTTTTTATCGCAACATTGCCTTATTTTGACTTCACAAGTTTCAAAGCGCCTATTCTTAATAATTTCCGTCTTTTGGAATTCAGAAACCTTTTTTGTGCTACGGAAAAAGTTAGATCTCATTTTAAAGTTACATTTTTTATACATATCCTAAGGATTTTGAGGGAGATCCTTATAAAACACAGTTAAAGAATAATTATAAGGTTGAAATAGAAGTAATGCGTATTCATGAAAGTAAAGAAAATTTCGATGTCTTTTTTAAAATTATTCGTAGATTTCCATATCAATCAAAAAAGTACCAGGTCGTCGGAATTTCTGAATATCTAATAGAATACTTCGAAATGAGTTGATTAAATATGCAAAAAGAAACCTTTAAGCCATTAAAAAACATACCGGCTAGATTACTAAAGATTAGCTGTATGTTGATGTTACTAACAATATTATTTGGATTATCTGCATCAGCAGATGATGTGAAAATACTTGATGAAACAGACATAGACGAAAAAATATCACCAACTCTTGCTTCAAGAATCTCTGGAGCTTCAGAAACTGAAAAAATTAATGTCATTATTTTAATGCAAAATCAGCATACGGATTTTAATACTCTGGATGGAAAATCTAAAATCGCACTTGAACAAAAAGAAATCTTAAAGTTTCTTGATAACGCAGCAATTAATGGTAAAGCACTCAATATAAATTCAATCAATGTTGCAAATGCCATTTCTGCTGAAATAACGCCAGATATAATAACTTCTCTTGCTAAAAGGTCCGACGTTTCTGAAATTGAATTTGATGATGTTATTTATATAGAAGACAACAGTGTTCAAGATAACAAAGTAATATCAACAGCTAAGTCGGAAAACAATTCGTCTACTGTAGTATGGGGTGTGGATAAAATTAACGCTACTGCAGTATGGAAAAAAGGGATAACTGGTAGGGGAATAATAGTGGCTGTTCTGGATACCGGAGTCGATGCAACACATCCCGATTTAGCTCATTTACCTAATTCAAAAGATCCTAAGATTATCGGATGGATTGATCTTGTAAACGGAAGAAGCTCTCCCTATGATGATAAAGGGCATGGCACCCACGTATGCGGAACTATTTCAGGAATAGGTTCAAACGGTTACCAAACCGGTGTTGCTCCGGGAACAAAACTGATTGTAGCAAAAGCATTTACAAATGATTTCGGAAATGTATCCCGTACTCTTCTTGCTTTTGATTGGGCAGTCAATAATAATGCTAAAGTTATAAGCCTCAGCAATGGAAGGGTTCATT
The DNA here is from genome assembly GCA_964520335.1 of uncultured Methanosarcinales archaeon. Lineage (GTDB taxonomy): Archaea > Halobacteriota > Methanosarcinia > Methanosarcinales > Methanosarcinaceae > Methanosarcina. Next base: position 2,159 of record CAZFNE010000352.1, read on the forward strand.
CTGATGCATTTACTATAGCAATAAATAATATCATAGCTGCAGGCGTAATTCCTATAATAGCAGCGGGCAATAAAGGACCTAAGTTAAACACAACAATCTGCCCTGGTGATGAAATTAATTCTACAACCGTCGGTGCAACTAATTATTCTGACATTATAGCAAATTTTAGTAGCCGTGGGCCTGTTACTCTTAAAGGCAAAACACATATCAAACCAAACGTTTGTGCTCCAGGTGTAGAAATTATTTCCACAATGCCAGGCGGTGGTTATATGGCAAAGAACGGAACTTCCATGGCAACCCCTCACGTCTCTGGTACCGTTGCATTAATGTTAGAAAAAAATCCTGATCTGAAACCATCTCAAATAAATCAGATTTTAGAAAATACAGCTGTAGATCTTGGGCAGGCAGGAAAAGATAACACATATGGGGCAGGTAGAATAGATGCATATAAAGCCGTACTCAGCAGTTCAGATAAAATACTTCCCAAAGCGAATTTTAATGGTAATATTACCCATGGTTCAGCTCCTCTTTTAGTCAAGTTTACAGACTTGTCAAAGAATGCAACTAAATGGAAATGGGACTTTGGAGATAAGACATATTCTAATGTCAAAAGCCCGAACCACACATATTCAAAGCCAGGAATTTACTCAGTAAAACTAACGGTAAGTAACAAAGCTGGATCAAGTACTAAAACAAAAAATAATTATATTAATGTCACAGGTGCACAAAAACCGGTTGCTAATTTTTGGGGATATCCTAAATCAGGAAAAGCATCATTCAATGTCACTTTTACAGATGCAAGCACTGGAACGCCTGAAGAATGGAAATGGAACTTTGGAGACGGGGCATATTCTACGGCTAAAAATCCAAAACACACATATTCAAAGCCAGGAATTTACTCAGTAAAACTAACGGTAAGTAACAAAGCTGGATCAAGTACTAAAACAAAAAATAATTATATAAATATTACAGCTTAAGAGAATTAGCCGTGAGTTTATGAAATACTTTAATTCGTGAAGCGCATATTAGTGTTATTTTTTCCAGAATTCACATAAAAACTTTGATCGAACTGAAGTTTTTAGAAGGTGATTTAATTCATATACATTTCTACTCAAAAACACCACAATATTCGGCTTAAATAATTTTTATTCAAAAGTACAAATAACTGGTGTAAGTGCATTTGTAGGGCTAATTTAGTACCAGGATAAGAATATGTCAAATTTCAGCTCTATAGAATCCTAATTTGATGAAATTAGTTCTACAAATTTTTTATTTAAGCTATAAATTATTGGTAGCCCATCAATAGTTGGTTGATATTCTTCCGGCGTGCCCACATAACCGCACCAGGTGACCCATGTTGATAACATGTATTTTAATTCCCTGTGAACAGATAAACTTTAAAAATGATGCAGATGAACAATATATATTCAGAGATGAAATATCAACCAGTTAATAGAGCACGACC
>CAZFNE010000353.1:0-3616 GCA_964520335.1 uncultured Methanosarcinales archaeon
ATAAAAAAAGGTCGAGAAACACATAGTAAGTTCTTAAACATGCCTAATAATGCATTTTTCTACTATGTTTTTTCGACCTTCACTTCTTCAAATTGTGCCTAAGAATGAGGCTAAAATCGGACATTTGGGGAATTGTCGGAATAAAAACAGGCATTTAATAGGAAATTACAGAACCTTTTAATTTCAGTCGAATACTCCGCTAGCTTGCTACGGGGTGCGCCAGTGCAACTTTGATTAATGGAAATTCAAACTACGGATCTCTAAAAAATTATTTTTTGGCACAAAAAAATCAGTTTTTACCCCTAAATTGCTGAATTTCTGCAGATATGGGGTCCTGAAAAGGTGAAGATCTAGAAACCAGAATTTCGGGAAAAAAGAACTGTTAAAAAATGGCAGGTTAAACTCTGAACTTTTCCAGAGTCACCTAGAGGCGCCCTCAAGGCTCCTGTCTAAAAATCTTAGAGGTTTATATGGAAGTGGCAGGCTAGTTTAAAATCTGGAAAACTAAATGTTTTAAATGCAATTTGAGGGGATCTTTTGAGATCATATAAAATTGGTCTGCTTGAGCGAGCAAAGCGAGCGAAACAGACCCCATGCTCCCGAGGCACAATTCAGGAGGCGAAACTCGGGTTAAAAAATGATCATATCTGAAGGCTTTATCTTTACCAGATATTCTTCTCCCAGATCTATTTTTAAAGAATTGAAGATATTGTTTGTAACTTCAGCAGTCAGGTAGGCTCCGCTGTCTTTCAATTTAAAGGACATGATCCGACTGGTGCCTTTATTCACAATATTTTTTATGCTGCCTTCAAAGAGATTTTTATGAGTTTCTTTTTTAATCATGCTGATATCTTCGTACCTTACGAGTTCCACATTCTCAGGCCTGACGCCCCAGCTAACCTTCTCACCTGCCATGCGCCTGATATAGGGGGCAGTAATTTCAGTACCTAAAGACCAGAGGAATGTGCATTCAGCTTTCTGTCCGTGCCTTTCTACAACAGCATCGTCAAAGAGATTGGAAATACCAACCAGTCCTGCTACATACTGGGTTTTCGGATGGTAGAAAATATCCTCAGGTGAGCCGGATTGCTGTATTTCTCCGTTATCAAAAACTACCATTTTATCGGATAAAGTAAAAGCTTCAACTGGATCATGGGTTATGAAAATTACAGGAATATCAAGCTCCCTCTGGACATTTTGAAGCTCTTTTTTCAATTTCATACGGACAACGGTGTCAAGGGAGGAAAAGGGCTCATCCAGAAGCAGGATTTCTGGATTGCGAGCAAGGGCTCTTGCAAGGGCTACTTTTTGCTTCTGCCCGCCTGAGAGTTCATCAGGATATGCAAACTCAAGTTCTTCGATTCCGACAAGTCCAAGCATTTCATCCACTCTCTCTATCTTTTCCAGGGATGACATTCCTTTGAGCCCGAATTCGATATTCTGCTTCACATTCATATGCGGAAAAAGGGCATTTTCCTGGAACATATATCCAAACTTTCGTTTTTGTGGGGAAATATTTACTTTCTTTTTGCTGTCGAAGTAGAGAGTATCATTTATTTTTATTGTCCCGCAATCTGGGGTTTCAAGCCCTGCCATGCATCGAAGAGCTGTTGTTTTTCCTGAACCCGAACACCCGAAAAGAACTATAAAATCGGAACCTGCATCAAAAGTACAGTGCATTGAAAAACTGGGTTTTCCTCCATTCTTTTTTACACCTTTCTTCGCATAGAATTTCTTTTCAATGTCAACTTCAACAGTCATTCCTCACTTCACCCTGCTTTCCCTGAACTCCTTCTATTTCTCTTCTTTATTATAGTTTAGACTTTTTTAAAATATTTTTAATTCATTGTTATTTGCGTGTTACAGGCTTTCCTTTTGTACTGTAATTTCGTCACTCTCCAAGCCTGTTTGTAGCTGCAATGGTTATGAGGGATATCACAACCAGGATAATTACAAGTAAATTTGCAAATTCATCGTTTCCTGCCTGATATGCTCCATAGATGGAAAGGGGCATAGTACTGGTTTTTCCTGGAATATTGCCTGCAACCATCAGCGTTGCTCCAAACTCCCCGACGGCTCTTGCGAAACTCAGGACACAACCGGCAATTATTCCTTTTTTCGCCAGGGGAAGGGTTATGAAGAGAGCTGTTTCTAACTCGTTTCTCCCAAGGATACAGGCTGCTTCCTCAACATCCCTATCCACTGTGCCAATGGCTGAAGCTGAGGTTTTCACCATTAGAGGTAAAGACACAATAAAGGCTGCAATTGCTGCTGCCTGCCAGGTAAAAAGTATTCCAGTTCCCGTGATTTTTGTAAAAATGCTGCCAAAAAGCCCATTTTTCCCGAGTAGGAGCACTAGAATATATCCAGTTACGGTTGGAGGCAAGACCAGGGGAAGAGTTACAAGCACATCAGCAAGCCGTTTGCCCATAAACTCTTTTTTTGCCAGCATATAGGCAATTAGAATCCCCAATACCGTCACAAATAAAGTTGAAACGGTGGCAATCTTAAGGGTAAGGAAAAGCGGGCTTGTAACTAGTTCTAGATTTTCCATCAAAATCTTTCCTAATATCCAGGTCTGGTTTCCTTCTGAATATACTGTTGCCGAAGATATTGTCACTATATATTATTCTGAACGGGTTTTTCTTGCGAGTTTTTCATCCAAGTTAAGGCAATTTAAACCCATATTTTGCAAAAATTTCTTGTCCTTCATTTCCGGTTACGAAATCAACGAATTCCTGAGCTTCCTTTGGATTTACAGAGGATCTTACTACTGCTATTGGATAGAAAATCGGTTCATTAACATGCACAGTATATACTACTCGAGATAGGTTCTCCTTCTCGTTTCTGGCATCGGTCATATATACAAATCCTGCATCAACTTCCCCCGTTTCTACATAGGTAAGTACCTGTTTCACATTTTCTGCAAGTATAACTTTGTACTGAATTTTTTCCCAGAGGCCAGCTTTCTCAAGAGCCTGCTTTGTATAGTTTCCTACAGGAGCACTTTCCGGATTTCCAATTGCAATCTTTTCAATGTTAGCTGCAGTCAGATCTTCTAGTTTTTCCGGACTTTTAGAAGTCGATTTCACAGGCACTATCATTACGAGAGTATTTGCCACAAAGTCTTTTCTTGAAGCATTCTGGATCAGGCCTTTTTCAGAAAGAAAATCCATCTCATTCTCAGAGGCTGAAGCAAATATATCAACAGGTGCTCCTGATTCTATCTGGCTTCGAAGAGTTCCGGAACCTGCAAGGTTTAGTTCTACCTTGGTGTTTGGATGGGAAGCCTCAAACTCTCTGGCAATGTCTCCAAATGCCTGAGTAAGACTTGAAGCCGCAGAAACTGTAATTGTTACCGGTTTTTCTTCCGTTCCATGCGGCACTGTAAGGAAAGCAGCTATTCCAAGTAAAATAATTACTAAAAGGCCTGAAACCACCAATTTTTTTGCCCTGCTCTCCTTCATTATATCTCTTCCAGGCATGAACTATCGGTGCCTATTTCGCTCATTTCGATTACTTCTGCAATTTCTGTTCCAACCGGTGCAGTAAATGTATCGTTTGCTTCCAGAATTGCATTTGTAATCCTGTCCAGAAGTTCCAGGGCTCCTCTATA
>CAZFNE010000354.1:0-3605 GCA_964520335.1 uncultured Methanosarcinales archaeon
AATTTTTTAAATTTTATGCTTTTACTTTTCTTTTTCCTTTCCGGCATACGATAAAAGCCTGTGAAAAGAGAAAAACAAAATAAGAAAGTGAAAAAAGGGTAGAAAAGAGAAATAAGAAAATTACTTATTTATTTATTTGTTTATTTATTCATTTATTCATTGAGGCCTTTTCAGCTCTGATTACCATATTCAGGCCTTCGTGCATAAGTTCTTCTGCCCTTTCCTGTTTTTTGGCTTCGGCAAAGATTCGGAAGATTGGTTCGGTACCTGAAGGCCGAATAAGCACCCAGCCGTCCTCATACCAGATCTTAACTCCATCAATTGTATCAATTTTCAATCCAAGCCCTGAAGCTTCAAATTTTATTCTTTCCATGGTAGCCTGGACATTATTAGACGGAATTTTAGTCTTTGCATTAAAATATTGAGGTACACTTTTAGCAAGTTCAGAGAGCTTTTCTCCCCCAGCAAGGATCTCAAGGACTTTTGCACAGGTCATTGCTCCGTCCCTGCAATACTGGTGTCTGGGGAAAATAAGTCCACCATTGCCTTCCCCTCCGAAGACTGCATTTATCTCCATCATTTTTCGTGCGACATTGATAGAACCAACTTCTGTCCAGTTTAGTTCCACCCCTGCTTCATTTGCTACATCAGCCATCCTCTGCGAAGAACTAACAGGGGTAACAATAGGGCCTTTTTCCTGTTCAAGCATATATTTTGCCATCATAGCCAGCAGGACTTCCTCATTTATGAAGTCCCCATTTTCATCCATAAAAACAATTCTGTCCGCATCCCCATCATGCGCTGCCCCCATATCTGCCCCTGTAGCCTTTACAAGTTTTGAAAGTTCAGTTAATGCGTCAGGGGTAGGTTCGGGATTCCTCCAGGGAAAAGTCCCATCAGGCTGGGCCCCAAGTGTTAATACCTGGCATCCCAGTTTCCTGAGCAGGAAGGGCAGCGTAAGGGAGCCTGCTCCACAGCCTGTGTCAATAACTACTTTGAACCGGCGGCTATAGATTTTTTCTGAGTCTACGGAGTTAATAACACCCTTTAGATAATAATCGTTAACTCCCGGGTCAATCCTAAAATTTCCAGTATTTTCCCAGGGCACAATTGAGTATTTTCCTGAATAATATATCTCCTCGATTTCCTTTTCTCCTGACCTCGGAAATTCAGTTCCGTCTCCTGCAATTAGTTTAACCCCGTTATACTCTCTTGGATTGTGAGATGCAGTAATGACAATACCTGCATCCGCATAATCACGCACATAATACTGGATAGAAGGAGTAGGCACAATCCCTACATCAACCACTTCCAGGCCAGTTGAAAGAGCGCCTGCAATTGCAGCAGATTTTAGCATCTGCCCGGAAATCCGGGTATCACAGCCTATAGCAACCGTGCCTTTCGAACTCATATAAGTGCCAAGGCTCCTGGCAAGGTTAACTGCAAGTTCTGGATTTACGTATTCGTTGGCGATACCGCGTACACCGTTTGTTCCGAATAATGCCATTTAAAATCTCCTTCTTTATTATTGAGCGTGAAAACCTTTTAATTTCCTTTTAATTTGTATTTACTCTCTTGATTCTACTAGGTAGTATAGTTCAGTTTACTTTATTATAATTTGATTCGCATACCGGATTAATATCAGATATAACCTTAAAAGATATCTCCCAAGAACAACTTTAACAGTAAAAACGTTGAAATAATTTTAAATTTACTCTCCAAGGGTACTTGTAAGTTACAGGCTATTAAATATATTATACTTTACAGAGTATTTACAAAGTATTAATATATTCATACCCGTGAAATAGTGACTATAATTACCCCGTAAATTACCCATAAATCTTTTTGATTGTTATAATTAAGTTAATTATAGGGTTATATTTTATAGGGTTGTATTGGACTGGCAAATACATATATCTTATTAGGTAAATGCGGTATTGATGGATGCTGGAAAAATTGAAAATATAAAAGCAGCTATAAAAGCTAGAGAAAGTGTCATTATTGCTTTTTCAGGCGGGGTAGATAGCTCAACCCTCGCTGCTCTAGCTTTTGAAGTACTTGGGGAAAAAGCACTTGCTGTTACTATATCCTCTCCTTTTTTTCCTGAAAAACAACTTGAAGCAGCCCGCCAGACGGCTTTGGAGATTGGAATCAGGCATAAAATAATCCAGTTTTCCCTGAATGATATTCCCAATATTTCAACAAACCCTGTAGATAGGTGTTATTTTTGCAAAAAAGCCCTGCTTGAAACCCTTATAAAACATGCAGAGAAAGAAAATTATAACACTGTACTTGAAGGTACAAACTTATCTGAAGTTCAGGGAGAAAATAGACCAGGTTACAGGGCTATAAAAGAGGCTGGAGAAAAAGTATTTTCCCCTTTTGCTGACTTTAAAGTTACAAAGGAAGAAATCAGGGAAATCGCTTCAAGATTCTCTCTTTCAGCCGCTCAAAAACCTTCTGGAGCCTGTCTTGCTACTCGAATTCCCTATGGGGAACCAATTACGGTTGAAGCCCTCAAGAGGATCGAAAAAGCCGAAGAATACCTCTTCTCACTGGGCTTTACTCAGTTCCGGGTCAGAACACACCAGAATCTTGCAAGAATAGAAGTAATTCAGGAAGAAATAGAAGCTGCTCTTTTTAAAAGAAGGGAAATTGCCAAATCCCTGAAATCCCTTGGTTTTAATTATGTAACTCTGGATCTTGAAGGCTTTAGAAGCGGAAGCATGGACGAACCTTATCTAAAGAGAAGTAATTGAGAAATACTTAAAGAAAAAAGCTATAGGATAAAATAATAGCTAAAAAGTATAGCAAATGATAAGAGTATTGGAAATAACTTTAAAATTATAAAAAATAAAAGAACCACATAATTATGGCTCAAATTTTTATTCGAAAAGCTGAAAAATCAGATCTGTTGGCAATTCAAAAGCTCTTATCTACTTATTTTCTTGATATGGAAGAGCTTAAGCCAGAAGATTTTATTCTAGCTGAAATTGAAGGGGAAGTTAAAGGTTGTGCCGCTCTTGTAAGAGCCAGGTCTGAAGAAAAAGAATTTCTGGAGATCCACTCAATTGCAGTACATCCCAATTATAGAGGAAAAGGAATTGGGAGAAAGCTTATCAAATGCATTCTGGAGTCAATTAGTGATTCCACCTGTAAACTATATGTAAAGACGACTGTTCCTCTTTTTTTTGAAAAAATGGGTTTCAGAATAATAACTCATTATGAAAAATTGGCTCTCTGGGAAGAGTGTAAAAAATGCGAGTATTTTGATGCCTGCAAGCAGTATTTACTCCAATACAATGGTGTTTATTAAAGAACTTATCCAAAAATTCATATTGTGTGCAAATATAAATTTAATAACTAAGTTTAATAACATACATTTCATGAGATCGACAATATTTTATGAAACTCCGTAGAACATAAAAAAGATAGAAACAAGTAAAGTCAGATAAAAGAAAATTAGAAATGAAAAACATGATAGATCCCTTAGATGAATAAAAAAAGGAATTTTTCTAATCTATTTGAGGACATATCTCGATATGCCAGGCCTGCTGGCCGTTTAATACAATCCATTTCTACTAATATCTATCAATTTGATAGAT
>CAZFNE010000355.1:0-3567 GCA_964520335.1 uncultured Methanosarcinales archaeon
TTTTTTACACTGAGGGCTTCTATAAGTTCAGGAGCAAGCTCGGAAAGCCTGGCCTCCCAGACTTCAGGGTTTCCTTTAGCAATTTCATAAACAATTTGTTCAGTAGCTTCAGATACTTCTTTTGAGCTGGGCCGGAGTTGAGGGCATTCTCCCATTACTTTTCCCATTACAGCTTTGGGCTGAGGGGCTTTTCCGTATTTTACAGCATTTTGAAGGGCATATTTTTCTATTGTTTTAAGGTCTTCAGAATTTAAGGCCATAAGAGTCTCTCCGAAAATAAATCTGGATTAAGTGAGTAAAGATATAAGATGAATGATCTAAGTTTGAGAATCTTGAAATACTTATAATCTTGAAATAGAATTCAAAGTTACAGGCAGAGTTCTAAGCCTAGACAGCAAATAACTGGAATACTTTACATGCAATAAATTCACAATACTATTCGCTGAATCTACGCGCAAAAAATGTAGATAGGATTATAAAAAGGCTCCGAAGCTCAGAAATTTCAGCAGAATTTTAGTAAAACATAAAAAAGGAAAAAGAGTTTCCAAATTGATTATTTTTTAATTCTTTTGCCCTAATTTTTCTAATTCTTTAGGTTTTTAATTAATTTTAATTCATTAAAAAATTAGTTTTTGAGTAATGGGTTTAAGCAATGAGTTAATTTTTAGGTATAGAAGTTTCGATTTCCCTGATTTGGGCTAATTTCTTATTGATTTTTTCAAGTTCCTGCTCAAACTCCTCCAGGAATTTAGTAACTGCTTCCCCAGGGACTGCCCCCTGAGCTGAAGGCTTTATAAGATTAGCCTGTTCAAGTACTCTGAGCGAGTAGCGGACTTTATGGTTCTGCATTCCGGTAACATCTGCAAGTTTTAAAATTCCGATTGGAGCTTCTTCAATCACTTTTTTGAGCACCAGAAGATGGCGCTCGGTAAGGTCAAGTTCAGTTCCGATATGCTCAAGCAGCATCAGACAACCTCGTTTCTAAGTATTCCAATTCCCTGAATTTCAATTTCAACAGTATCTCCACACCTCAATTCTCCAACTCCGGCCGGCGTTCCTGTTGAAATCACGTCTCCTACTTCCAGGGTCATTACTTCAGTGATGAATTCGATAAGATAAGGAACATTAAAAATAAGATTCGAAGTACTTGAGTCCTGTTTGGTTTTCCCGTTTACCCTGCAGGAAATTTTTGCGTCGGTAACATCGACCTCTTCCGGAGAAGCAAGGAAAGGCCCAAAAGCCGCAAAGGTGTCAAAACACTTTGCTCTTGTCCACTGGCCGTCTTTTTGCTGGAGATCTCGTGCTGTAACATCATTAAAACAGGTGTAACCGGCAATGACATCCTCGGCTTTTTCGGCAGAAATATTTTTGCAGCGCTTTCCAATAACAACAGCTAGTTCGGCTTCGTAGTCCACTCTCAAACTGGAATCAGGATAAATAATTTTGTCTCCATGGCCTATGACTGCCGACGGCGGTTTTAAAAAAAGTATCGGTTCATCGGGAGTGTTCAGGGAAAGCTCTCTGGCATGGTCCCTGTAATTTAAACCAACCCCGACAATTTTGGAAGGGGTGGAAGGAGGAAGGATCCGGAGCTCCGAAAGTTCGAAAACTCCTGAATGGGCCCTGCTTTTTGGGTATACGAGTCCATTTTCGATTTCCCCGTAAAAAATCTCATCTTCTGATCTAAATCTTCCAATCATACCTCGCCTTCCTCTAGAAATTTCTTGCCCGCCTTTATTTATTTTTAAAGGATATATCCAAACTTAAATTTTAACTCTTCGCCCACTTGCATCCCTTGTATACTGCCCAAGTTCAGAATCCTGAAGCTGCCTGCCTGAAAATACAGGCCCGTCCTTACAGACCCTAAGTCCGGACTTATCTATACAGCAGGCTCCACAGACTCCAATCCCGCATTTAAAATAACGGTGAAGGCTGAATTCAGCTTTTTCCAGCAGGCTTTTTTCTTCTGGCTTTTTTTCAAGCAGCCTGAAAACAGAACTCATCATAACCTCAGGACCGCAAACTGCAATTTTATCATATTCAGAAAGGTCAAGCCCCTTTAAAACGTCGGTTACAAACCCTTTAGTTCCTTTTGAGCCGTCATCTGTGGAAATATGAACTTTGCCTGCCTCTGCAAAACGTTCTTCGAAAAGCAGGTCATCTGCAGTTCTTGCCCCAAGCACAGTATGGACTTCGGAACCCATTGCATGAGCTGCTTCGGCATAGGGAGAAAGAGGAGCTGCTCCGACCCCCCCTGCAATTATAAGGACTTTTTCATCCTGCAGAGGAAGGGAAAACCCTTTTCCAAAAGGCCCTCTAAGGCCAAAAGAATCGCCTTCTTCTAACTCGAAAAGTTTTGAGGTTGCCTCTCCAACTTTCTGGACAGTTATGGAATTCTTTCTGGAAAGCCCCATAGGCACTTCATCGACTCCTCTGATCCAGACCATTACAAACTGCCCTGGCTCTATATTCTCAAATTCAAAATCAAAGAAAAAAGTCCTGACTGAAGGAGACTCTTCAGTAATCTGTATTATTGTAGCATTAAGAGGAAGCATCAGACCATCTCATGGGAAAGTCCTATTAATTTCTTTACATTCGAATACCCTTTCCTTTGAAGGAAGGCTTCTATGCCTGTGCTAATCTCCGAGAAAATATCTACCTTATCGTATACAGCAGATCCTATCTGAACAGCCTCGGCTCCTGCCATCATCATTTCTACCGCATCCTGCCAGGAAGAAATTCCACCAACACCTATTACAGGAATCTCAAGTGCTGAATAAAGATCATAGACACATTTAACAGCTACAGGCTTTACAGCTTTTCCAGAGAGCCCTCCTGAACGGTTCCCAAGCACAGGAAAACCTGACTCAATATCAATAGCCATCCCTTTTAAAGTATTAATTGCAACGACTGCATCCGCTCCTCCTGATTCTGCCGCCCTTCCTATAGCCGTAATGTCGGAAACATTTGGTGTTAGCTTTACCCAGACGGGCACATGCACAACCTCTTTTACAGCAGCAGTTACCGCTTCTACAAGACAGGGATTCGAGCCAACTGCAGCCCCATATCCTTCTGCATGCGGACAGCTCAGATTAAGCTCAAAAGCATCAGGCCTGGCAGGCAAGAGTCCTTCCGCAACTTCAACAAATTCTCCGGCAGTTCCGCCGAAGATGCTTGCAATCACAGGAACTCCTGAGTCCTTTTTTGCAGTTTCGAGTTCCTGCAGGAAACCCGGATAGGAAGGATTCGGAAGCCCCATAGCATTCAAAAAGCCGCAATCAAGCTTTATCATGCTTGGGTTAGGATGCCCGGTTTTAGGAGTTGGCCCAATTGACTTGGTTACAACTGCTCCTGCCCCTCCCTCCCGGGCTACCCTGCAAAGAGAAGCTCCAGTTGTGCCAAGTATGCCTGCCGCAAGCATTGTCGGGTTTTTTAATTCAAGTCCTGTAAGTGTATACATTGGAATTCCTTTCCTGTCCTGAAAAATTATTCTAAAAAATAAATGATTTTGACAGGGAAATTATGATATCTGAAATACTACGAACCTATAATTTAGTGTAATTTAGT
>CAZFNE010000356.1:0-3558 GCA_964520335.1 uncultured Methanosarcinales archaeon
GCATTTGCGGTTGCAATACCTACGGCCGCTTCCAGCGGATTTTTTGAAAAAGAAAGTTTGAGCAGCTTATCCGCAGAAGAACCTTTCAACGTTTCCTGAAAACCCAAGGCAGGACAGCCGGAAAATTCGTATAAAGGAGTACAAGCTACACCTCCGTATTTTTCGGACAGCAGAACGCCTGTATAAGCCAGGCCTATTCTTACATCTGTCACTTTGATTTCTTTAAGGCTTGAGCCTGAATCAGAAATGAATTCAGAAGCTATTTCATGGATAAGGAAGTCTAAAATCCCTTTTTGCTTTATTTCAGTTTGTTTTGCAGTTTCTTTATCTGGCACGCTCTGACCTTAATCCCAATTTTTAATACTTTATTTCAAAATGAATCCAATCAATATGTTCAAAGATACATAACGTTTAGTAACGTTTAGTAACGGTTAATAAAGGTTAATAAAAGTTTTCTCAATCCAGGGATAGGGATTTTTTCAGATTAAAAAGTACACTTAATAATTCTCTTAAATTAAGAATTAAAAAAGTATCATAACAAATACAAATGGAAATAATAATAATAATAATAATAATAATAATAATAGCAGAATAAAAACAGAAAGAACTAAAAATAGATGTTATAAGGTTTTTATGCCTTAATTAAAGCTCAAAAACCCTTTTTCTATATTTCTCGATTTCTTCTGTCCCCTTTTCCCTGGATATCCCACTAACTTCATAAATTATGTAGGAAGGCAGTACTCTCATCCCCATAAATTCAAGAACGCAGTGAGTTGCGGATTCCAGATGCTTATTCAGGTCACCGTGCGCTCCTCCTTCGGAATACATTTCTTTTGGAGCCCCTGTTGTACATACAAGCATAGCCGACTTTCCTTTAAAGAGCCCTGTTTCATAAGCGCTGTTGGTGATGGGATTAAAACCAAACCCTGGAGCCATAACTCTATCAATCCAGCCTTTCATAATGGCGGGCATGGATGTAAACCATATTGGGAACTGGAAAATAAGCATGTCAGCCCATTTTACCTTTTCCATCTCTTCTTTGATATCAGGAGCAAATGCCCCTGTTTTTGAAGCTTTTATGGCCTCAAAAAATGGGTTAAAGACATCTGGATTTTTCCTTTCTGGAAAATCCGCAGCTTTCAGGACAGGGTCAAATTTCATATCATAAAGGTCAGAAAGTTTCACTTCATGCCCTTTTTCCTTCAGGGCAGTAAGAGCAGCGTCTCTCAGACCAGCGTTAAAGGATTTTGGTTCAGGATGTGCGTAAATATAAAGAACTTTCATGCAATTTCCCCCAGACTTTACCTATGAGATAGATTTCCTTGAATAAAAAGGTAAGGCTGCTTTCTTCTTACAAATAAATCCCCGGAATGCTTTTTCTGAACAAAACAGCCTTAATTAATTTTATTTTATTATCCTGGGCTAATTTTGATATAAAGAGGTTGAAGAGAATTCGAAAAGAAAAATTAAAAAAGGTTTGATAAAGGTAATTCTGGTGATTCAAGTAATTCAGGCAATTCAGGCGTTCAGCTTTTTTAAAAGCCACGCCATATTCTGGCCTAAAATTTGCATAGTTCTTATACCTTCCTCATCTTTTTCAACATCACCTTCAGCAAGCCCTATCCCCATATTCCAGTAACTGGAACCAGGGATAATCATCTGCGAGATTGTGAAGAAATGATTAATGGAATCAAAAACATGAATTGAGCCTGCCCTTCTTACTGCAACAACAGCAGCCCCTGCTTTGCGCTTAAAAATTTCCCCATTGGCTTTTGCAACAAAGCCTGCTCTATCTATAAGCGCTTTTAACTCAGGAGTAAGGTCGGCAAAATAAGTGGGAGATGCAAGAATTATCCCGTCGGCTTCAATCATTTTTTCAATGCATTCGTTTACGATATCTTTATCATTCAGGCATTTCCGGTCTCTTTTTTCATAACATTTCGTACAGGCTGTGCACCCGTGAATGCTTTTTCCGCCTACCTGTACAATTTCTGTTTCGATCCCTTCTTTCTCAAGCTCCGCCAGAACATATTTTATAAGAGTGGTCGTATTCCCCTCTTTGCGGGGGCTTCCATTAAATGCAACAACTTTCATTTTTTCTTTCTCCGGATTAATTTTTTAAGGTCTATTTCGCTGTGCCAGATTTTATTTCAGATTCGGCTTCAGATTTTATCTTCACTGGCCTTTTTCTCCATCAGAGTTTTGCCTGCTTTCCAGGCCGCTCCTGCATAATCCCCTACAATCCAGTAGCTGTTATCAGGCATGGTAAGCAGAAGGGGCTGCATTTTCTTAATATCTGGTTTTCCTTCTGTAAGATATCCCTCTTCTGAATAAGCTGCATGAATTTCGCCAACAAAAAAGTAGTGCGTAGGTAATTCCAGGGTGTTTACAAGCTTACACTCAAGGTTTAATGTGCATTCTTTGACCATAGGTGCAGATTCTGCTTCTAATTCTCCGTAAAACAGTTCAAAAATCCTGGATTTATCTGCTTTCCTCCCCGAAATAAGCCCGCAGTAATCAGTTTCTTCCATCAAATTCAGAGAAGGGAAATTTACACTAAAAGCCCCATTTTCTAGAATTCCCTTAACTGTAAGATGATTTTTATTAATTCCTATCCCGATATAAGGAGGGTTTCCATTAACCCTTGTAATCCAGCCGACAGCCATGAAATTTGGCTTTCCCTCAACCTTTGTGCCTACAAGGGTCACAGGCATGGGATATACAAACACATTATTTCCTATACTGATTTTTTCTCCCAATTAAAACATCTCCTATGCCAATTCTTTTTATCTTTCTCTATCCCCTCAGTGTACTCTGTTTCCTCTTATTCTTTCATTCCTTCTATTTTCTCTAATTTCTGCCATTTTTCCAGGATTTTTCAGTTATACTTCCCTTCTCCCGTACATATTATAGTATACTTTTTTCCTGTCGTACCTGTCCTGAGGGCCTGGTTCCTGGTCAGGATAGCCAACAGGCACAAGGGCCAGAGGAATTATGTGTTCGGGAAGCCCAAAGGCTTTTCGGAAGCCTTCAACCCTTTCTTTCATAGGATAGATTCCTGTCCAGACTGCTCCGAGTCCGCAGGCATGAGCTGAAAGCAGCAGATTCTGAGTAGCTGCCGAGCAGTCCTGCACCCAGTATCCGGGAGCCTTTTCAAGAGTTGTATCTCCGCAAATCAGGATTGCAAGAGGAGCTTTTCTGCACATTCCTGCATAAGGGCTGAATTTTGGGATTTCTTCAAGCATTTCTCGGTCATCAATAACAATGAAAATCCAGGGCTGAGCATTGACTGCGGAAGGAGCGCTCATTGCAGCTCTCAACATTTCGGTAATAAGTTCCTGCGGAACTGGCCTATCCGTATATTTACGAATACTTCGCCTGGTGTGAATTGCTTCTAATGTATCCACATTATCCCCTCTTTATTCAAAAATAGTAGGAGCCTCGTCGAAGCTCCTTTTTAATCCTTTCTTATTTTTTTATATTATTTAATTTCATTTAATTTATTTACATTGATTTAATTTTTATATTTATTTTTGTACTTGTTTTCATACTTGTTTT
>CAZFNE010000357.1:0-3548 GCA_964520335.1 uncultured Methanosarcinales archaeon
AGGCCAGGCTTTCCGAGCTTGCTCCTGAACTTATAGAAGCCCTCAGTGTAAAAAAGGAGCCCGAAAAAGGTTTAAAACCCCTGGAAGGAGCGGAAGAAGGTAAGGTCGTAATGCGTTTTGCTCCAAATCCAAACGGCCCTGCAACTCTGGGAAGTGCCAGAGGCATGGTGGTTAATTCCGAATACGTGAAGATGTATAAAGGCAAATTTGTGCTGAGATTTGACGATACAGATCCTGATATTAAAAGGCCGATGCTTGAAGCCTATATTTGGTATCTTGATGATTTCAAATGGCTCGGAGTCATCCCTGACCAGATAGTTTATGCTTCAGATCATTTTCCTCTCTATTACGATTATGCAAGAAAACTTATTGAGATGGGTAAAGCCTATGTTTGCTTCTGCACAGGTGGAGATTTTAAAGAACTTAAAGATGCCAAAAAGGCCTGCCCCCATAGGGATACAAGCCCTGAAGAAAATCTCATGCACTGGGAAAAAATGCTTGCAGGCGAATATGAAGACCAGCAGGCTGTGTTGAGGATTAAAACCGATATCGAACATAAAGATCCCGCACTTCGGGACTGGGGAGCATTCAGGATAAGAAAAATGTCTCACCCTCGCCCTGAAATCGGGGATAAATATGTTGTATGGCCTCTTCTGGATTTTGCAGGCGCAATCGAAGACCATGAGCTTGGAATGACCCATATTATCCGGGGAAAAGACCTTATTGACAGCGAAAAGCGCCAGGGCTATATTTACAATTATTTTGGCTGGAAATACCCAAGGACGACTCACTGGGGGAGGGTAAAAATCCATGAATTCGGAAAATTCAGCACAAGTACCCTCCGGAAAGCCATTGAAGAAGGGGAATATAGTGGCTGGGATGACCCAAGGCTGCCTACCATCCGGGCAATCCGGCGCCGCGGAATCCAGGCTGATGCCCTTAAAAAATTCATGATAGAAATGGGAGTTGGCATGACTGATGTAAGTATAAGTATGGAATCCCTCTATGCCGAAAACCGCAAAATCGTAGACCCGATTGCAAATCGCTATTTCTTTGTCTGGAATCCTTTGGAACTGGAACTTACAGACTCGGAGCCTACAATAGCTAAAGTTTCTCTTCATCCGACTGACCACTCCAGAGGAATCAGGGAAATTCCTGTAGGAAAGGAAGTTCTTGTTTGTAGTGATGATGTTGAAAAACTCGAAGTGGGATCAATTCTTCGGTTAAAGGATTTCTGTAATATTGAAATTACCTCACTTTCCCCACTTCAGGCAAAAATCTCTGACATTTCTCTTGAAGCCCTTAAAAAAGCAAAAGCAAAAATTATCCATTGGGCCCCTGTTGACGGCATCCCTGTTAAAGTCAGGGGTCCTGAGGGGGATATTGAAGGAATTGGAGAATGCGGAATTGCAACCGAAATTGACAAAATTGTACAATTCGAACGTTTCGGCTTCTGCAGGATTGATTCCGTAGACGAAGAAAAAATTGTAGCCTATTTTGCCCACAAATAATTCTCCAGGAAAAGGTAGATTTTATCTCTTTTCCTTTTTTTACTTTTTGATTTTCTAGATAAGTTCTTATACATTTGTTACATTCATTTTAAATATCTTATATTAGATAGGAGATAAAACGTTATTAATAAATCCCCTAGCTAAAAATGGGTGCCTGTCTAAGGTAAGGCTAAATGCCCATTACTCTTTTTATGCTAAAATATTTAGTATTTCAGGATGGGTCTTTCTGGCTTTATTTCTTTTAATTTTAAACTTTTATGTTATATGAATGAAGGCTGAAATTTCAAGTTGTAAGTAGCTTTGAATATAAAATTTTGGGGTCTCAATTTTTAACAATTAACCCGGAGGAACTACAGTGAGAAATAAAAGAACGCTTAATTCAGTGCTTTTAATTTCAATAACTTCATTCTTCTTTTCAATTCTTATTTTATCTACAATCTCGGCAGCCAGCTTCCAATATATACCCCCCACTCTTATCGAAAAACGGATCACAACTAATCCTTTTGCTTCCCTGAATCCGGAAATCTATGGCAATAAAATTGTCTGGCAGGATAATCGCAGCGGAAATTGGGACATTTTTATATTTGATCTTTCCACGAAGAAGCAAATTTACACTACTAACAAATACGATCAAACAAACCCTGATATTTACAAAGACAAAGTAGTCTGGCAGGACTCTCGCAATGGAGGTAGCGATATTTACCTGCAGAATCTCACTTCCAAAAAGCAAACCAGAGTTACAAACAATGGAAAAGCATCCAATCCCAGGATTTATGGAGATAGAATAGTCTGGATAGATGGCCTCAATTCGAACTCGATTTATTTATACGATCTCTTAAGTTCCAAAAAAACTTATATTAGTGCCTGTAATTCTGGAGCTGATATTTATAAAGACAGGATAGTTTGGGAGAATAACGGAATTGTGTATATGTATAACATCTCCACGTCTTCAATATTCGAAATAACTTTTCCTCCAGGATGGGATGATCAGGATGACTACAATAATAACCTAGGGCATTCAAATCCATTAATTTACGGAGATACAATAGTGAGTTCATTTGCAGATATGGAAGGACATTATGGATTACAAATTTACGACATCTGGTATTCTGATCCTCAGATGATCGGCCAGATTGATTTATTTGGGGGTAATCCAGTTATCTATAAGGATAAAGTTGTGTGGGATGAAATACGCGATTCTGAATATGCCAATCTCTACATCTTTGATATCCCAACTTCTACAGAAACCCAGCTCACATTCAATCAATATTATCAAGGCAAAGCTGATGTTTTTGAGAACAAAATAGTTTGGGAGGATAATCGAAACGGTAACTGGGATATTTACATGGGCACAATCAGCTATAGCCTGATTGCTGCCTTTTCTGCAAGTCCAGTGTCAGGAAAAGCCCCATTAAAGGTCCAATTCATCGATAAGAGTACAGGAACTGTTTCTTCCTGGAAATGGAGTTTTGGAGATAAAACATATTCAACCCAGAAGAATCCGAAGCATACATACAGTAAGCCTGGAAAATATACAGTCAGCTTAACAGTAAAGAATGCTAAGGAGACTAATACAAAAATAATATCAAAATATATTACCGTAAAAAGCAAATGAAAAAATAAATAAGCCTTAAAAATTTGTTTTAAAAATTTATTCTAAAAGTTTATTCTATAAGTTTGTTCTAATTGAAAAGGTCAAAGCCCAACAAATAAGAGGAGAATAAGTCTTGACCTTTTAAAAAATAATTAATTTTTGGCTTTGAAGAAATCCTCTAAATTAATTTTTATGAATTTAGCATGAAAATTTTACAATTTTCATATGTTTGAGTCTGTTATTCGAAGAATTTCATACTCGTTTTAAATGCAATTTTGTTTTCAATCAATTATTAAAATAATTTTTTGAAATTAAATCATGGGAAACCTCTTTATAAGAAAATCCAAAAAATTATATCAGTCCTAAAAAATCTTATTTCGTTATCCTGATAAAATACAGATAAGGACAGATAACTGGAGAGGTCGGATGCCAGGCAATAAATT
>CAZFNE010000358.1:0-3547 GCA_964520335.1 uncultured Methanosarcinales archaeon
TTGAGAATTTTCATTCCTTTTTTTATAAAGTGGCTGAACTTTTGAGAAATTCTTTAGAAATATTATTCACAAGATTCCCTTTGTAATTTACAGGGCATTTCTACGAAATAAGCAGTTTGCTTAATGAAATTTTTTGTTCTTTTCTTGGCTAAAAGAATAATATTATTTTTATTGTGAAATCAATAAGGTTTCAGTTTAGTTTTTTAGTCAAAATCTAATCAAACATCTTCGCTCTTATTTTTTTATTTGTAAATGAATGCTGGAATTTAACAAAACATTTAATGTAATGATTGTAGTATACGGAGAGCTTTAATGAGTAAAACAGGAATTAATATTTGCATTTATATTTAATTTGATTTGCTTTTTGAAAGTGAAGTAACGTTTTTAACGCAATCAAGTCTTTGAGGATCTGGATATTTATCCGGAAATATAATCACATTGCAAGAAATTCAAATTAAAAAAATGATTTAATAAAAAGAATTTTTCAATTTCTTTGGAACTGTTAAATTTAAACTTAAAACGAAAACAATGAAAACATGAAGATATATGTAGGATACGCAGATAATTTCTTCAAGCATGTGGAAGAGATGCGGTGAACATAAAATGAAACCTTAGCTTCTGCATTTTCGACAAGTAAGTATATTACCGGAGCCCATCCAGGTAAAATGGAGTAATGTTGATGAATATTGAAGAATGGGAAGAATACAGATATGTTGAGGCCGGAATATGTGCCTTTGTGAATGGAATGGAGGAGTCCGGCTTAAAAAAAATGGTTGAGCATGTCTGTAATACTGGAGGAAAACGAATCAGGCCTATTATTCTTCTTCTTGCGAGTGAAATTTGCTCGGGCTCAAACGATCAGAGTTTAAACGCTGCTCTTGCTGTTGAAATGATGCATTCTGCTTCCTTAATTCATGATGACTTGCTGGATCAGGGACTTGTCAGGCGGAACCTGCCTTCAGCTCCTGAAAAATTCGGGCCTTCAAAGGCTCTCCTTTGTGGAGATTATTTAATTGCAAAATCTATTGAGTTTATTTCTCCTTACGGGGAAAAAGTAATCCGGGATTTTGGGAGAGCAGGCATGGATATGGCTGCAGGAGAAGTCCTTGACCTCAGATTTGATACGGACCAGTTTGAAGAAAGAAATTATTATGAATGTATTTACAAGAAAACTGCTTCTCTTTTTGCAATCAGCGCCTCAATTGGTGCATATACAGGAGGAGCAGACGACGAGCTTGCGACCAGTTTCAATCGCTTTGGAAACTCTCTGGGGACTGCATACCAGATAGTTGACGATATTCTTGAGTTTCTTGAAGTCGTTGAAGGAAAGAAATCCAAATTTATATCTGAGACTTTGCCGCACGTTTACATGAAAAATATGTCAAAGGAAGAAGCGATACAGAAATCCATGGACGCAGTAAAGTTCCATGTTAGTGCCGCAAAAGAAACAATTCTTACATTCAGAACATGTCCGGCAAGAGATAAACTTTTCCAGGTGACAGATTACATTACAGTAGACCTGCTAGAGAATATTTAAATTTTCACTCTCCTGAAAAATGAATTAGTTTTTACTGATTTATTCATAAGCAAAAATATAAAAAACAAAATTAATATCATGGTTTTTATTTAAAATTCCACAAATTTTCTAGCTTTTGCTGCTAGCTTTCCAGGTGTTATCCATGCGAGTATATGATAGTTCGGTACTTAAGGTAAATGCCAGTACAGAAAATGAAAAGGTAGTGCTTGACGTTGAAGGTCCTCTTGCCCAGCTTGCAAAACCCTTCCTCAAACGCATAAATAATTTGTTTACAGAAGAAAAACCAATCGTAGTGAATGAAAAGGAAATTATTTTTTCCACATGGATTCCACCTATTCCAGGGCCTGTTTTTAACAGGGTAATAAATGCTGAAATTGCATCTATTTTGAAGAGAAGAGTTCCGGACCAGTTTTCAATAGGAATTACCGCACGTTGTCCTAACCGGTGTATTCATTGTGGGGCTGCCGATATCAAACCTGAAAGGGAAATGTCGCTGGATGAGATCTCCAATGCTGTAGCTCAGAGCTTGGACCTTGGGACATATCTTGTTTCTTTTGACGGCGGAGAAACAATGCTCAGAAACGATCTCGTTGAAATGGTGGCAAACGTAGATAAGACCAAGGCAATTGCAACCTGTTTTACTTCAGGATTTAAGCTTTCTGAAGAAAGGGCAAGGGAATTAAAAGCTGCAGGCTTATATGCTGCAAGAATCAGCCTTGATAGCCCCTTTGAAGCTGAACATGATCGTGTTCGAGGAAGAACTGGAGCATATGAGGATGCAATTGCAGGAATTAGAAACGCAAGAGATGCAGGTATATTCACTGATATGTTCGTAGTAGTCTCTCCGCATAATATAGATTACCTCGAAGAGTTTTACAGCCTTGCATCTGAACTTGGTATGCATGAAGTTTCTATCTATGAGATTATTGCTGTGGGCCGCTGGCTTGACCATGAAGATGAGGTAATAGGAGAAAAAGATGTTTCCAGGCTTGAAAAATTCCAAAAAACTATGAATAGTAAGCCTGAAGGCCCAAGAGTGACGGCTTTTCCTTATTTTATGGGTCCTGACCTTTTCGGCTGTTTTGCAGGTAAACGCTGGATTCATGCTGCTTCGGATGGAGAAGTAATGCCATGTGCTTATACCCCATTGTCTTTTGGAAACTTATCTGAAGAGCCTCTGGAAATTATCTGGAAACGTATGGGAAAACACAACGCCTATAAAAAGGACGCTCCTTATTGTATGATGCGCGACCCTGATTTCAGGAAAGAATATATCCATACTATCCCGGCAGGAGCAAAAATTCCTTACAGAGTAAAGTAACATTATTTATGTTATTTTCCAATGCCAATTTTTTTACGCGAAAACTCAAAAAATAAGTTTTAATTTGGGTTTTTTTCCCCAAAACTTTCTTTTTTTGTTAGATTGAAATCGGGAATTTATATTTAGGTTTTCATACCGAGTTTTTCATACAAATTTGAAATTTATCAGGGAATTAATCAAGAAGATTTTAAGAAAATTTACTTCCAGAGCCTTTGATTTTCACGGAAATTCACTTCACAAAAAGAAAATTTTTACTCTTATAGACGAAATATATTTCTATTTTTCTTAATGAAAAAGGTTTAAATCAGTTTTTCTCCCGAAAAAAGCTTTTAGAAAGGATTTTCTTTTAGGTTTCTCTTTTTTATTTTTCTAATGACTTTATATATTAATAAATGATACTTTTATCTTTTATTCGAAAGGAGTAAAGTCGCGCCCCAAAACTCAAACTCACCGATTAAATATAAGCAATTTTTTCACTTAATTATATTCTACTGTTTGTATTTAATTATTTTTCACTGTTATATTTAATCTTTTGGATTTAAGCGGGATATTTTGCTATTTATATTTCTATTTTTCTTAAAAAATTCTTGCAAATCATGTATGTAATGAAAAATCATTATATTTATTTCAGTCCTCTTTGATAAAACCGAAGCTGTTATATAGTTCTTTCGCGAAGGATTTGTTAACTA
>CAZFNE010000359.1:0-1876 GCA_964520335.1 uncultured Methanosarcinales archaeon
TCAAGAAGGGCAAGCCCTTTTGCCTCTGTAGCTGTAATTATAGCTCCAAGGAGAGATGTTTCTGAGAGCTTTTCTTTAGCAACCAGAATTATATTTATAGTACCTATTTTTGCTCTGAACTCTGAGCCATTACTTACGCCAGCAGTAATAAACGCTGTCAAATAAGAGTCTTCAACGATCTGCAGATATCCCATTTTGACTGCTGTTAGCAGGCCAAAAAACGGACCTTTAATTCCGAGCTTTAGAGCTTCTTCGTTTATAAAAATCCGAGGATCGAGTGGATTAAAGGTTCTGGACACCTGCATGTTAAAAAGATAATTTACACGTTTTCTTCCCCCATTTAAGCCGGTACTTACAGCTTCGAATGTGCCCTCAATAATAAGACAATTGTCTTTTACATAATATTGCATCTAATTATCACGCTTTTATGAGAATTACCTGTCTTCTAGCTCACACACATAAGACCTATATAATAGAATCCATCAATTGAATCCATAAATCTTGTGTCTTAGTAATAATTCACAGGATTGACCTGAAATTATTTTAATTAATATGAGAGCGCTCAGAACTAAATTACGCTACTAATTCTAACTAACTAATCTCCTGAAAAAGAGAATAAAAAGATAATTAGGAATTTTTGAAAACTAAGCTAAAGGAAAAAAGCTAGAACTTTAAATTTAAATTTAATTAAAAGGTATTATCCAAAAAAAATTCCCAATTTTGCAGTACTTTTCAGGAAATCTTGTGATTTCGCTATTTTATCATAGTCTCAAATGTTTCCTGATGTTGCATTTCGAAGACAGGTTTCCCAATCTTCTGGATGTTCTGTGTTATCACGCTGCCATTCAAATTCACGCCTTGCAAGCCTGATAGTTGAACGTGCCTTCTTAAGCGGGATTAATTCTTTTCCAACATCCCCAATGCTACCCACATCCAGGCAGCTTACAATATCGATCATGAAGCATTCCAGGCTCTCTGGCGGAATCGGTTCGTTTCTTGCATGTAATTCTGTACATTTAGCTAGATACTCTGCAATTACATTGATCAGTTTCGCATCACGCATAATTCTAACTCCTCTTTACCATAAGCGTGCAACCCACTTTGTCACACTAACTATAGTTTTTGATGACTTAGTGATTGAGAATTGAAATTTATAAAAATGCAGATATATCTTCCTGAATTTGGTTCAGGATATGTTTCATCTTCATTTTTCCAAGAACGGTGCCTAAAATAGCAATTAAAATATGTTTTTTTTGGGGTTTAAAGGTTTCTAAATCGTTTTGAGTTTAAAAGAGATTGCCAAAATCTGAGCCTGGATATGGGTTATCAGTGGACACAAATCTTTTTCAAATTCCTAACGTTTTTTAAGAATAATAATATATTTCTATATTAACAATTCTGCCACTTTTTTACTTAGTAATATAACTTTCTAATATATATTCGGAATTAATACTGATGCTTTAATTTATTTCTTAATATTGTTTCCTGATAAGCTATATCTGTAGAATATTAATCAGGTATTGGGATTGAGAGGGAAATCCCTTGAATAAAGATTCAACTTAATCTAATTAATGCCACAACTGGAAGGTTGAACACAAACAAATATTATTGAACATGCTGTGGGGGCGTGCTTTCATTTAGTTAGTGCACTTTTTGTTCCGCTCATGTTTCCGGTGGGGGTATAATGGGTACTTTACAGACAAAGATTCAAAACGCTCAAATTAACGCTCAAATTTCAGATGCAAATAAAGAACTTCCTGAAATTATCAAAGTTTCTAAATCTAGCTTCAACGATATATGTCATGGTGCGTTCGATAGAGACTTAATAAAGGATGCATGTATTTCCGAAATATTGAGCCTTTATAATATCACTCTT
>CAZFNE010000359.1:1976-3514 GCA_964520335.1 uncultured Methanosarcinales archaeon
CTTAATAAAGGATGCATGTATTTCCGAAATATTGAGCCTTTATAATATCACTCTTCAACTTGTTCATGAACGTGATATTATCGAAACGATCCAGGATATCATAGCTGTTTTGTCGATTCTTGCAGTAAGATACTTCCCGTTTATTTTTTCTAGGTATTTCGTCACAAAATGGGTAGTTGGAAGACGGCATAAGCTTGGAATGTATCTTCTGGACTTTCCTTTGGAATAAAAGCCGAGCTGATACTATGGAAAAGTCACATACGATACTAGCCGAAAAATCTAGCACTTCTTTACTACCTGATGCTCAGGCTAAACCTGTAATGCTACAGCAGATGTTCGAAAGAACTGTTGATACAATGCCGGATCAAATTGCAGTCATCTACGAGGCTAAGGAGTACACTTATCGAGATCTGGATCAATATTCTAACCGTATTGCGCGTTATTTACATTCAAGAGGTGTTCAAGCTCGAGATCGGGTTGGTATTCTTCTAAAGCGCTCAATTGAGACCTATGCTTCAATCATTGCTGTTTTAAAGCTTGGCGCCACTTATGTTCCTTTAGACACGAGCTATCCGATTGATCGTATCAATTATATCATTGACGATGCCGATATAACCTTGCTGATCTCAACCGAATCGGTAGTATCACAAAAAGAAGAGATTAACTGCCAGCAGGTACTTCTCGACCGTGAGAAGAAAGCAATTGCAGCACTACAAGATGGTCGACTTGAAGTAGCTTTACCAGGACACCCTGAAAATGAAGTATATTATATCATTTATACTTCGGGATCAACTGGACAGCCAACAGGAGTCCAAATAGAGTACAGAAGCATTGTCAATTTCCTTAATGTCGCTAACGATGTGTATGGTTTTCTCCCTGAAGATCTCGTTTTTCAGGGAATGAGCATTGCTTTTAATTTCTCTTTCGAAGAAATATGGATTTCATTTAGACTTCATTTAGTGTTAGTTAGACACTGGTATCAGCTCCAGCAGATGAGTAGAACCTCATCGGTAGAGAACTCGCAAAGTTTCTAATCAGCCAACGCGTAACAGTGCTTGTTACTTTGCCTACTCTGCTCTCTTCGCTCGATGAAGATGTTCCAAGCTTGCGATTAATAAATATCGGCGGCGAGCCTATTCCTCACACTTAGAGCCTATCCGAAAAGTGGTTACCTGCCAAAATTATTACAATCTGAAATATGAAAAACCGGAACAGATACTCTGATTTTATAGACCTATTGCAACTTTTCAACATGCATTAATGACTTTTTGGATAGACTCTTAATGCAGTTGGCTGTTATAGTAACTATATCTATAGAACTCAAGCCAGGTCAAAATTAGAATGATAAGTAAATAGAAGTTTTTTGTTTCAGGCTCCAGTTATTTAATCTTAGGACTTACGCGGTTGAAGTTATTTTTCATAAATTAAATTAAAATACTTTCTCGAATATATTATAATAAATATATTCAAAAAAAAAATCTCCGGGTTGAAAGTTATAAATCCGCCTAAATGTAGTGAATTTGATTACATCAATTTTC
>CAZFNE010000360.1:0-3462 GCA_964520335.1 uncultured Methanosarcinales archaeon
TAAATTTTATTGGCTTCATATCCTGGCTGGTATCGACAACCAGCACATCTTCCAGAAGTTCCCGGCCACATATATTGCAGTATTCCTTCATTTTATATACCTCCCTTTATATGCTACTTTCATTTTCCAGAAAATTTTTCATAAAAATCTATACAAACTGCGGAGTTTTAATATCCTTTTAAATATTTCCACTTGCCATGTACATTAATTATATTCAAACATATATTTAAAAGTAGTATTATTTAAAAGTGTTGTCATCTAATATGAATCTTCAATATTTTATTAGTCCAATTTCTCCTGTAGAAAATTCCAAGGAACCTCTTCGAAGACCTGAACATTTTTAGGGAAGTAGTCCTTAAGACTGTTCAATTATTGATTTTGCATTTATTTATGAAGAAATAACGCAGAATTAAAAATACTATTAACCGGTATTTATCTAGGCGAATAAAATTAAATTGTGTAACAGTACTTTGAGATTTAGAAGTAAATCCCAACCCAAGTTTTGATATATTTTTAGAATTTTTATCTCCTAGAAATAGGAATGCATATAGTAACAAGGAAGCTAATCAGATGAGAGAAAATCAGTTCAGTATTTCTGCAATGATGACAGCCTATATCCGTGCTTATCATTCCATGCACGACACTCCTAAGATCTTTGACGACTTTTTGGCTTATCGTATAATACCGCACGAGGTACGGACACTAATTGAACAAGGCTTAAACAAAAATAAACGATTTGAAGATCCTAAAAGTATCGATTTATCTTCTGACCAGAAAACCGGCTCTATATCTTTAATGAAAGAAACAAATGTTCTCAGTCGCGCAAGATATACTGAGGACGCATTAGAGAAGGCTATAAAAGAGGGAATAAAGCAATATGTGATCCTTGGCGCAGGCATGGATACTTTTGCATTCAGACAGCTTGAATTAATGGATCGGCTGGAAGTATTTGAGGTCGACCATCCAGCCACACAAAATTTTAAGCTTCTTCGCCTTGAAGAGTTGGGATGGGAATACCCCGCAAAATTACACTTCATCCCTATAGATTTTACGAAGGAAAATTTAGGAACAGTGCTTACCCATTCATCAGCTTATGACCCAAAGGCTAAAAGCTTCTTTAGCTGGCTTGGTGTAACTATGTACCTAACTCAAGAAGAAATATTCTCAACCTTAAGTTCTATTGCAAATATCACCCACAAGGGAAGTATAATTATTTTTGATTACTTTGACACCGATGCTTTTATTCCTGAAAAGTCCTCTCCTCAAATGAAAAAGAAGCAGGAAGTTTTTCAAAATATGGGCGAAAAGATAATAACTGGTTTCAATCCCCTGACTTTAGCCGATGAACTTGCAGGTTTAGGGTTAGTTCTTAATGAAAACCTGGACCCCATTGACATCGAAAAGCGTTATTTCCAAGGTCGAAAGGATGGATATCATTCCCCTGAGCATGGGCACTTTGCATATGCAATTGTAGAATAAGTTTGAAGACATTGATTCTTGAAGTGAAATTAAAGAAACTAACTTAAATCAAGGAAAAACTCTCTCTTACTCAGCATTAAGAGTTTGAATAAGGAACTCTACTATAGAAAAAAACCTTGGTTTTCCTAATTTTCCTATATTCACAGTTCCTTACAAGTTATACCGTTGGTACTTACATTATAGTATGTTTTTGGAAAGAAGAATGCCGAAAGTGAATTTTTTCAATTACCAAAAAAGATATAATTAATTTGATAAGTATTTTATATAAGGGTGTAAGATTTGATTTTGCATATTTATTTCTCAAGGTCTATAGATAGAAGAAGTAAAGTTTGAATT
This sequence comes from uncultured Methanosarcinales archaeon, assembly GCA_964520335.1. GTDB lineage: Archaea > Halobacteriota > Methanosarcinia > Methanosarcinales > Methanosarcinaceae > Methanosarcina. The sequence goes on from CAZFNE010000360.1 coordinate 1,816, forward strand.
AAAGAAACCCAAAGGCAGTAATCTTTAGATTTCTCAAAGAAAATTTTGATAAAAAAGCTCAGAAAATGAAACTCAAATAAAGAATCATCTTACATTACTCTCATAACTAAAAAATTGTAAACTTTATGGATTCGGTATAAGTGACAAAAAAGAGTTTGGAGAATAGATTAAAGAAAGTAAGGTTCGAGAAGATGGACCTGGAACTCGCTGATATAGTAGATACTGATACAATCCAATCTCTAATGAATAATTTCTATAAGCTTACCCAGATTCCAATAGGTCTCAATGACCTTAAAGGTAATGTACTCGCACACGCGGGATGGCAGGAAATCTGCACAAAATTCCACAGGGCTAATCCAGAAACCTGTAAACACTGTATAGAAAGCGATATCGAACTGTCCACTACAGTTCTCCCTGGAGAATTTAAACTGCGGAAATGCACAAACAATATGTGGGATATGGCAACTCCAATTATTGTGGAAGGCCAGAAGTTAGGCAGTGTTTTTGCAGGGCAGTTCTTTTTTGACGATGAAATCCTCGACTACAAACTGTTCAAATGCCAGGCTGAAAAATATGGCTTTAACGAAGAGGAATATATAACTGCACTTAAGAAAGTTCCCCGGTTAAGCAGAGAAGTAGTAGATGCGAGTATGGGCTTTTTTGTGACTTTTGCCAGTATGATTTCACAGCTAAGTTATACCAATATAAAGATGGCAAAGTTGCTTGCAGAGCGCGATTGTCTGGTTGATGCCCTGCAAAACAGTGAGAGAAGTGAACGGGCTCGTTCGGCTGAGTTAAAAGCATTGTTAGATGCAGTTCCTGCAGCCGTCTTGATAACACATGATTCCCAGGCTCTTCATATAACTGGAAATCGACTTTCTTATGAATGGCTTAGACTTCCTGAAGGGGCAAATGCATCCAAGTCCGCCCCCGAAGGTGAGAAACCTGAGTCTTACAGGATATTCAAGGATGGGACAGAAGTCTCAATTAAAGATATGCCAGTAAGGTTAGCGGCTTCAGGCATGGAAGTTCAGAATTATGATTTTGAGCTTATCTATCCTGACGGTACAATGCGAAATTTATTAGGTAATGCCAGGCCCCTAAATGACGAACAGGGCAATAAAAGAGGAGCAGTAGCGGCGTTTATAGATATTACTAAACGCAAAAAAATAGAAGAGGCTCTAAAAGTATCAAACTTCTATAACCGCAGTCTAATAGAAGCAAGTTTGGATCCTTTAGTAACTATTGGGCACGACGGTAAAATTGCCGACGTAAACACTTCTACAGAGTTTATCACAGGCTATTTCCGCGACGAACTTATTGGGACAGATTTTACGAACTATTTTACAGAACCTGAAAAAGCAAAGAAAGGGTACGAAAAGGCCTTTAAGGAAGGATTTATTTCCGACTATGTGCTTGAAATCAGGCATAAAAATGGAAAAATAACTCCTGTTTTGTATAATGCCTCGGTTTTTAAAGATGAATCCGGGGAAGTAATTGGAATTTTTGCTTCAGCCCGGGATATTACTGAACTTAAAAAAGCAGAAGAAAAGATTCGGACCCTTGCAAATGCTGTAGAATCATCGGATGACGCTATTCTAACTCTTTCCCTTGACGGCATAATAACTAGCTGGAATAGAGGGGCAG
>CAZFNE010000361.1:0-3460 GCA_964520335.1 uncultured Methanosarcinales archaeon
GAAGAGCATTTTTATGGACAATTCTTCCTATATAGCATCGCTGGCCTCCGTTTGAAAAAAATCCATCTACTGCATAAGCCATGTGTGAATTTTCAATATAACCTCCATAGATACGCATGAACTGGGTCAAGCTTGTTACTAATCTAGGAGAAATAGTAGGTCCCCGTTCAGTTTCTCCTAAGAAACCCGCAGTACTCGTGCTTACTCCTTCAATCGGCCTGGCACCTATTTCGAATTCTTCCATATAAACGCCTGGTGTTAAATATTCTGGCATATCAATTCCTCACAATTTTGCTTTTCATTCTTTCTCAGTTTTGTTTATCTTACATGTGTCCATTTTCACTAACAGAGCCACGTTAATTGCCAATTTCTGAAAATGCTCCCGATTGGAGTAATGTTTTACTAAAAAAGCATCATATCGACAATAAGATTTCACGAAAATTAAAAACATTAAATCAAGAGCAAAAGATAAGGCTTTAAATTTTATAAAGAAAAAGAAGCATGAAGCCTATTCATCACTAAAATATCTTGCTTTTGCTGACCATAATAAGGTAAAAATAAACAGTTGTCAGGGAAATATGACTTTACCCAAGGATTTCATAATCCCCTCCTTCAAACTTATATTAATAGAATTAGTATCTCCTTTTTTCTTAATCTCGATTGAGATTTCTTCATTTTTTGTATCATGAAAATAAAGTACGAATTCTCCCCTTTTATCGGTTTTAGTTTCCATATTCAGCTTTGCAACTTTTACTATTGCATCAACCACCGGGTTTTCAGCTGATTCCAGGAGTAACCCTCTTAAAAGGGTCGCATGGTCTCTAAAAGGGTAGGAAGGCAGGGGTTTAAGAAAAACTGTGACTACAGGATTCTTAAGAGCAAGAATCGTGCTATCTGCAGCATTAAAACCATGTTTCAGTCCTCCTGTCCATGAAATTTTTTTGGTCTTAATATCAACATCTGTAATTGTCTTCCGTTCTACCTCACCAACCAGATTCTGAAACTCGACGATGTCACCCTCCTGTAATTTTGAAACATCTTTAAGTTTAGTACTTGTAGCCTTAGATGCAGGTCCTTTAGCATTAAACTTTAACATTAAATTTGAAGTTTTTATCTTCGAGATATCTATTACTCTTTCTTCAGGAAAATAGTACTCTGAATCAATGTTAACTGTATACTTTGCGTTTTCAAGATCGGAAAAAATATAATAACCACTAAGATTCCTGGCTGGCTCTATGTTTTCTTCTTTAATTATCACCTTTATATGGCCGATAGCATTTTTCTTTGTAAAATCATCTACCAACCATATTGCCAGAGATAGAATAGTAGCAGTGGTGTCTCCTTTATAAATGGTAGCTTCATTTGTGACGTAATGTGTAACAAAAGTCATTACTTTTCAGCTCACTATGGTACAATTTTATTATAACCAGTCTCTTTAGACACCACTCTCTGTACAGTGATCTCGCATCCTGAATCGATCATTACTGGAGTAACAAGGTAGCAGATGGAAGACTTGAAGGGTTTGCCCTGGAAAGTAGTCCAGATTTTGCTCAGGTCATCCAAACTCATAGGGGTAATCGTCATGTGAAATTCCTTGTTTTGTTCTAACCCTCCTCTCAAAACCGACCCGGTAAGAGTAGAATTATCATTTAGAATCTGTATGGCTTTACCCAATATTTTGTGTTCCTCAATTGCTTTATCGGTTAAATCAGACTGACTTGAAGATTTATATGATGTTAACATGTAGTATAGATCCAGAGCTATAGGCGGGAAAGTCAGCGTTTCGTGATCTTTTATCTGCATTTGCTGATTTTTCAGATCAACATTTTCAAGAACCTGGTAAAGGAAAACGGACAGCCTTATATCATCATTTTCTTCAATTTCTCCTGGAGAAGAGAGCACTATTGACTGCTCCCTTGGGACTAGGTCATGCATTCTGTCCCTTAACAGTTCAACAATTGTCTGTCCTATGTACGCTATTACACTATAATCCGACATGCTTATGTCCTCATAGTTTTAATTTTGAAATTACAGAAAACTCAGACCAATTCCAAATAACTAAAGTTCTGAACTTTCTGAATCACTTTCAAAATCTGGAGTGCTTTCCAAAATCAGCCTCAGTAAAAAGTTTTCCAATTTTTTGATATTCCCTTTTCGTAGCTTTTATTAGATGTTCCATTGCTACAGCTTCTGAATCTTCTGCAGCCAAAAAAGAAGCAGCAAGAACTATGTTTTTGATATTACCTCCTGCCAGCTTAAACTTAGAAAGGAAGGTAAAATCTACATCTTTTGAAATTGGAGTCGCTTCAGGGAATGTTTTTCTCCAGATGTTCTCTCTGGATTTCTCATCTGGTAGAGGAAATTCTATTGTAAAATGAAGTCTGCGCAGAAAGGCATCATCCATGTTTTTTCGGAAATTACTCGCCAGAATCACTATTCCTTCTTGCTCCTCCATTTTCTGAAGTAAATAAGCAGTTTCAATATTCGCATAGCGATCATGAGAGTCCTTTACTTCGGACCTTTTACCGAAAAGAGCATCAGCCTCATCAAAGAAGAGAATAGAATTGCTTGTTTCAGCTTCTTCAAAGATCTTTTTCAGGTTTTTCTCTGTTTCCCCTATGTACTTGCTGACAAGGCTCGATAAGTCAATTTTATAAAGGTCCAGTTTTACTTCATTTGCAAGAATCTCTGCAGCCATGGTTTTTCCGGTCCCCGGCGGTCCTGAAAATAGAACATTCAAACCTTTTCCAAGAGACAGTTTCTTTTCAAAGCCCCAGTCGGAATGAACTTTTCCTTTGTACCTGACAAAACCGGAAACTTCTTTTAAATGCTCCAGGGTATCTTTTGGAAGTATAATATCTTCCCATGTATAATGTGGATTAGTTTTCAGGGCAAGAGAACTTAGTTTCTGGTTAGACTGCGCCTTACAGCTCCTGTAGAGCTCCTCTGCGGATAATACTGGGCTGGAAGAATTTTTTTCTGTTGAGAAATTGCATGCTGTCTGGGCAGCATCCTTTATTTGACCGCCACTGAACTTGAATTTGCTCGCAAACTCATTCAAATCCACTCCTTTTGCCAGTTTATAATCTTTCAGGCAGGAGTTCCACAGCTGTTTACGGACTGAGTAGGAGGGTAGAGGAAACATAAACGGAATAAAACTCTTATTAACCAAATTTTTATTAAACTCCATGGACTCGTTTCCTGCCAGGAATATCAATCCTGGAAAAGCTGTTAAGATATTAACCAGAAGTTCTGAAGAATTATTTAGAAGCTCCGAAGAATTCTTTGATTCTCTATCTTCGAGAAATGTATCAAAAGTCTGAAGATAGAGCGCGGAATTTTGAAGAAGTGCTTCTCGCATCAGGCAATTTGCAGTCTCAGAGGATTCACCTCCGAGCAGAAACCTTGAGTCCACTATAAGGAGGTTTATTCCTACTTCCCTGCAGATAGCTTCGGCAGT
>CAZFNE010000362.1:0-3451 GCA_964520335.1 uncultured Methanosarcinales archaeon
GGGGAAAAACTGTGAAAAATACTACTTTTGAGTGGAGATCTGCGGAAAGGCAGATCAATTTTCATCTTAATAATTCTGAAAGTTTATTTGGAAAATATTATAAAAGTTTATAGTACTACAAAGAGGAAACAAACAACCTGAAGATTTAAAGTCTGAAAAGTAGAAGGCTTTCTACCTAGAGTTGTCTTTTAATGTCCTGTCATGGGTCCAGTAGAGGTAATATCTTTTATTCTATAGTTTACGATCTCAGCAGCCTCAGTAGCTGTTACACATATACATGGACATATAAAATGATATATCTCACCACTTTCATACTGTTTATCTCTATTCATGGCCAAGCTAGTATGTTCAGAACCGTCTTTTCCATAAAATGCTATTCTAACATATATTATACCTCGAGGTTTCAGCGCGAGAACATTACCTTCAACCCTGACACGACCTTGAACCCTACCTTCATCATCTTTTATTAACCTGTGGTCTAATAATAAAACATCACACTCTTCTTTTCGTCTAGGTTGACTGATTTCTGGTTTGTCAGTATTCCCTTTTTCATCTGGCCTATTACCTGGCAAATAGTTGTCAGGCCAACCATTATCAAGTGCCCTTTGAATAAGCTTTGCTTCTTTTTTGCGACGAGTTGGAAATTTATCATTAAAGTCATTCAATTCTTTTACAGCACTATTCCAATCGCCTTTAGTAATATAACCCCAAAATTTCGGTGTCCTCTTAGGTAATTTAGGACCATACTGATAAGCCAGATCTGCAATTGCAGTTTGAATATCACCTGGAAGCTGCTCAAAAGTATTTGGAGGCTTTGTTTTATCGTATCTATCGGCAATATCTTTAAAATTTTTATCCATCACAGGCTCGCTCAGAGATGCAGCTTCTTCGAATGTAATAGATAAGGGGTAGTTTTTAAGGGCATCATCAGCAGCTTTACCTTGCAGATCAAGATAAAGACTAAGTTTATTTTTGAGATCACACGAAATGGGTAAATCAAGTAATTCCTGCCGATTCATCTGGCCTAGATCTACTCCCGTCCCTATCGTAACACCGCTATGATCTATAGGAATTTCATTCTCATCTTTTGGAACATATCCTTCCAGCTCCTCTCCTTCGTTTTCACTTATAAATTTTTTATCAATCTCCATAATATCCCTCAAAATTATTAGATCATGAAATATTCAGTTAAATCTTTTCTGAACAATCTTTTCGTTCACTTACTACCTCTTGTCGATTTGCAATTATTATTAGAACTGTGCATTCGAAGTAAAAATCAGGTGCAATAAATGTTTATGTATAAATATTACATACGCAATGGAATAAATAAAAAATAGAATATATATTAAGGATCATAAATATTTTATACAAGGTCGTAATCTTTAGATTAGCATTTCTCAGAAGTAGCAACATTTTGCCTTATTATATTATCATGCCTTGTTTTTAGCTAGCTCCCTAATTTAATAAAGAAATGACTAAAAATAATCATCTTTCATTTTTTAGTCATGATATTATTCCTAGAAACAGATAAATTACTCTAAAAACAAATGTATTATAATATCAATAAATTCTGATAAATTTAATACATTTTATCTTATTTGCAAGAATCATTTTGAGTTTATTACTCTTGATAATTTGCTCTATAAAATCATTTTTAAATCCGAAAATTCTCCTTTTTATCAGGGTGCCTCTTTGTTTACTCGCCGTTTTAAATCGTTATCGGTTAATACTTGCTATATGTTTTAGTTCAATTTCATTCCAAAGAGTATGGAATGAAAGAAGTAAAATTTAGGTAAAATAAGTATCAATAGACATTATCCTTTCGTACCACTAAATTATTTTTATCGATTAGTGTATTATTCAGAAGAAGATTAACCTTACATAATCATACCCTTATAAAAAAAGAATTATTTTTATATGGATCCCCGAAAAATCCCTAAGATCCACGTATTTAGAAGGTTTCTTTTTAATGTTCAGAAGGTCACATTATCGAGGTTGAGAACCTTGGAAACCATAAATGGTGGCCATGGTTAGCTGAATTATTTTATTAAGCATCTTATTGCCGATAATGGTGGAATGAAAATAAATAGTCGTGCCCGCACCTAAGCCACTGATTACCCCAGTTATTCGGACCAGGCCAACTATCATGGAAATACCATAGTCCCCACCAGACCTGCTCATCGGTCCCAGGCTTAAAGACTTCTATCCCCAATGTACCAAAGTGGTCACCAGGAGTTTGGTTGTTCCCACTTTGGAAGTAGCCTCCTCCTGTATTATTATTTGGCCCGAAAAGGCGCGTTGAAATAAAAAGTTTATAGGTACTAGGTGCATTTATGAACCGCCCCCATGCATTTTCACCTGTGCCATAGTAGTCACGTCCATAGTGATTGATACGAACCACGATTTCATACCGATTCTCGGGAGTAAATTCACTATTATAAACAAGAGAGACAAACGAAGTGCCGTGAGTTTCTGAATTACATGTTCCTAACGAACCACACCCACATCTTCTATGTAAATTTTTTTTCCTCGCCGTTGCACTATGTATATAAAGACGCGATCCAGGAGGGGCTTCACGAGTTGATTGGACCTCTGGGTCACGAGGAATTGGAGCGGATTCTATTAGAGTAGATTCCACGTCTTGCTTCTGATCTATATAGTCGCTAAGGATGCTGAGAAGAAATTCCGTCTTTTCTTCATCTGTTAGAGCATTTACATAGCTTTCTAGCTGTTCATAAGCCGGCATGTTATGTATATCAGTAGGACTTGGACCATCACTCACTCATTAAACCCCCCGGTGTTATATTATTTAGCCTTTTTTATATAGCCAAATATATTAATCATTTTATATTTTAGCCTTTGCAAAAAGAAAATATTTAGAAGCATTTAATATTATTAATATAATTTTTATTATGGAATACCGCTAATTTAAAAAGTAATATATTTCCATGCATTCTGTGAATTCCATGGATCTATAAGCTCCATATGATACACCTATTTATTTCCTAAACATTTTCTAGGATTTCCTAAGATTTCCTTGTTTAAGGAAGCTAGGAAGCTTTAGGAAATTTCTTATCTATTTACTTCCTAAGTACTTCCTATGCACCCAGAAGAGAAACATAAGATCAATGTCTGGATACCTGGAAGCCTCTGGAAGCAAATCGGAAGCCTAGGGTATGAGAGCCCCACTAAGGCCACAATAGCAGCCTTTGAAGCTCTTGGATCCGCAGTTGCTAATAGAATCAGGAACTGTCTTAGGGATCTTTGAAGTTCGTTTATAGAACTTAAAGTGAGTTCTGAGAAGTAAGTAAAATTGAGGAATAGTACAACAGCTCAAAGTATAATCGAGTTAAGCGGACAGAAGAAACAAAAATACCTGTCATTTGGGGAACGGGCAGGCATTTAAGCCTACCCGTCATATGCAAAAAATTCAGACGCTGATGAAAAAGCG
>CAZFNE010000363.1:0-3445 GCA_964520335.1 uncultured Methanosarcinales archaeon
TAATAATAATAATAATAATAATAATAATAATAATAATAATAATAATAATAATATTTAAAATCTACTAGGAAAATGACATACTCTGTTTGGATTTAAAAGTATTAACTTTTAAGGGCTTAAAGCCCTGATAAAGTTTTCCTGAGGCAAAAAAATATTCTGTATATCACGGAGACAAAAACCGGTATTTCATTAAAGTGCCAGAATATACTGGAAAAATCGGAAAGAAAGGAAAGAAATAAGTACCTTAAACTTTTCAGGAAAAGTTTGTTTTAAGATTTCATAATACTTCATAATTCCATACATTTTGACTTTATCTTAATTTCTGTACTTGGAATTTAATCAAACTTACAATTTAATTATTCTAAAAAGTGAGGATCCATAATGTCGAAAAATGCTGAAAAAGAGGCATACCCTGTTATCAATATTCTGGAGTGTAAAGCTTGCGGGCGCTGCCTCCTTGCCTGTCCCAAGGGCGTACTATCCATGAGTGAAAACCTGAATGCCCGGGGTTATAATTATATAGAATATAGAGGAGAGGGCTGCTCAGGTTGTGCGAGCTGTTATTATACCTGCCCTGAACCTCTTGCAATTGAAATTCATATCCCCTTAAAAAATGAAAAGGCCAGGTCAGATTAAAAAGGAGGAGAAAAGGATGGCAACACGACTTATTAAAGGCAATTCTGCAATAGTTGTCGGGGCACTTTATGCCGGATGCGACTGTTTCTTTGGATACCCAATAACCCCGGCAAGCGAGATCCTGCATGATGCCTCAAATTATTTCCCAAAAGTGGGGAGAAAGTTCGTTCAGGCGGAATCCGAAGAGGCAGCGATTAATATGGTTTATGGAGGTGCTTCTGCAGGGCATAGAGTAATGACTTCGTCTTCAGGCCCTGGAATTAGTTTAATGCAGGAAGGCCTTTCCTACCTGGCAGGGGCAGAACTTCCCTGTGTACTGATAGATATTATGCGAGCGGGCCCCGGGCTTGGGAATATAGGGCCTGAACAGGCAGATTATTCCCAGCTTGTAAAAGGAGGAGGACATGGGAATTACAAAAATATCGTACTCGCTCCAAATTCCGTGCAGGAAATGTGTGATTTTACTATGAAGGCTTTTGAGCTTGCTTTCAAGTACAGGAATCCTGCAGTAGTGCTTGCAGATGGGGTTCTGGGCCAGATGATCGAATCCCTTGAATTCCCGGAAAAAGCCAATGTCCCTGAGATTGATACAACCTGGGCTGTCAATGGGACAGCCGAGACTCGGGCTAACCTTATAACCTCAATTTTCCTGGATTTCAATGAACTCGGAATTTTCAATGAAAAACTGCAGGCAAAATATGCCCTGATTGAACAGAACGAAGTTGACTATGAAGAGTATCTGACTGATGATGCCTCTATTGTGCTCGTTTCTTACGGAATCAGCAGCAGGATTTGCAGGTCTGCTGTTGACCTTGCAAGGCAGGAAGGCATAAAGGTAGGACTTTTCAGGCCAAAGACCCTTTTCCCATTCCCTGGCACTCAGCTTAAAGCTCTGGCAGATAAAGGCTGTTCATTTATTGCTGTAGAGATGAGCAACGGACAGATGCGGGACGATCTCAGGCTCCAGATAAGCTGTTCAAAGCCTGTAGAGCTTGTAAACCGGATGGGAGGGAACCTGATCACCCTTGACCAGATAATGGATAAAATTAGAAAAGTAGCAGGGAAGGTGTAAACATGGTAGCAGAAATAATTAATGGCGAAAAAGTCCTTGGAAGGCCAAAAGCCCTTTACGCTGAATACCCCCGAAAAGGAGGGGCAGCTCCTACAGCTACTCACTACTGCCCGGGCTGCGGGCACGGGGTTTTACACAAGCTTATTGCTGAAGCAATAGATGATCTTGGGATTCAGGAGAGAACTGTCACAATTAGCCCTGTAGGGTGTGCAGTCTTTGCTTATTATTATTTCGATACAGGTAATATCCAGGTCGCTCATGGAAGAGCTCCTGCTGTCGGGACTGGGGTTTCCAGGGCTGAAGAAAATGCCGTAGTCATCTCCTATCAGGGAGACGGAGACCTTGCTTCCATAGGCCTGAATGAAACTATCCAGGCAGCAAACCGCGGAGAAAAACTTGCAGTCTTTTTCGTAAACAACACCGTTTACGGAATGACAGGCGGACAGATGGCCCCGACAACGCTTGTGGGTGAAAAAACTACTACCTGTCCCGAAGGCAGAGATCCCCGATTTGCAGGTTATCCTCTTCATATGTGTGAGCTTCTGAACAACCTTAAGGCTCCTGTTTTCATCGAAAGGGTCTCGGTCTCAGATATTTCTCATATTCGAAAAGCCAGAAAGGCAATTAGAAAAGCCCTTGAAGTCCAGAGAGACGGTAAAGGGTACGCATTCGTTGAAGTCCTTGCAGCCTGCCCCAATAACCTTAAAATGGATGCCCAGCAAGCTATCGACTTTATCAACGAGGAAATGGAAAAAGAATTTCCTGTTAAGAATTTCAGGGATAATTCTGAAGAAGCCCAGCCGCTGTACCGTGGAACAAATGACTTCTCAACGGAAAGTCTTGAAAGACTTTACGGGATTGAAGGGGATGTCGAAGAAAAAATATCCAGGACAGATTTTGCTCCAATCCAGACAAAGATTGCAGGCTTTGGAGGACAGGGAGTACTGAGCATGGGAATTATCCTTGCTCAGGCAGGCGTAAAAGCAAACTTGAATGCTTCCTGGTTCCCTTCCTATGGGCCTGAACAGAGAGGAGGCACATCCAACTGCTCAGTAGTAATCTCAGGCCAGTCAATAGGTTCTCCTACTGTCTATACTCCAGATATCCTTGTGGCCATGAACCGCCCATCCCTGGAGAAATTCCAGGGAGCAGTCAGAGAAGGAGGCCTGATTCTCTATGATTCAACGATAGGCAATGTTGCAGTTCCCGGAGAAGTAAATGCAATTTCAGTCCCTGCAACTGAGAAAGCTAAAGAAGCAGGCTCTGAACAGGCAGCTAATACTTTTATGCTTGGAGTACTTATGGGCCTCAATGTTACTGGACTTGAAAAAAAGGCTTTTAAGGAGGCTCTCGCCGAAAACTTCGCAGGCAAGCCAAGGGTCATTGAATTCAACCAGCGAGTACTTGACCTGGGCGCAGAATGGGCCAGAGAAAACGTTAAAATTTAATTAAGGCTTAAAAGACTTAGCACAATAAGGTTAGAACAAAATCAAATTTAACTTTAAAACATGCATGCTTAATATGCATATAAGCCAAGAAATAAACTCTGCTAAATCAAATCTGTCCTAGATCTTTTAGGCTAAGGAGGGACCTTTAAAGGTTTCTCCTATTTTATTCTATTTTATTCTATTTTACTCTGAATCTATTATTTTAGGGCTGGCCACACTTAATTAAAGTTAAACTAGAGTTATTTGTCAATTAATTTCAGGACAGGTTTCAAATGGTTTTCTTATACCT
>CAZFNE010000364.1:0-3430 GCA_964520335.1 uncultured Methanosarcinales archaeon
GCTCGGCCAATCATTCAGGACTCTCACTCCTGCGACTGGGGTTCAAATCCCCATTGGAGCACTTTTTTATAATCTTTTTTCAATTAATTTCTGTATTCTAACTGAAATTGAACTATCCAAATCTCCAATTTCTTTATATTATTTTCTATTCCTGCAAGTGTTTAAATGCTTATATAAAATCGAGAATTAATTAATGTGGGATTGGAGTTATAACTGTGGAAAATTTAAAGGATATTTCGGACCTTGAAGAGAAGCTTCGTGGTTATCTTTTTGGCGCAGCCTGTGCAGATGCACTCGGGCGTCCTGTCGAGCATCTCGGGCTTGAACAGATAAAAAAGGAATACGGAGAAAAAGGCATCCTTGAGGTCCCTCCTGATTCTCCCTGGACTGATGATACCCAATTAATGCTTGTAATTGCCAGAGGATTACTGCGGGGAGCAGAACTTGAGGTTCCAGAGCTTATGGAAAAAATGGCAGAGGAATTCGTTCTCTGGCTGGATGAACCTGACCTAGGGGCAGGAGCAACTTCCAGAGGAGCCGCTTTAAAACTGAAAGCTGGTTTTCGCTGGTGCAAAGCCTCAATAAGGTCTAAAACTTGCGGTAGTTTGATGAGAGTAGGAATCATCGGATTCGTTTACCAGAACAACCCTGAAAAACTCATTGATGTAGCTCTTTTTTCAGGCCGAATTACTCATTCTCACCCCGTTTCCGATGCTGCTTCGATTGCAGGCGCATATGCAGTAAAACTTGCCCTTGGTGGGGTAGAACCCAAAGAAATGTTCGAGCCTCTTCTTAAGGTAACCTCAGGAATTTCTCAGCAATTCTCTAATGCCTTAAAAAATTCTTATGAAATGGCTTTTTCCAGAATCGGAAATGAAGAAGCCCTCAAGAAACTTGGACAGGGCTGGTATGCAGATGAAACATTCGCAATGGCATATTTTTGCATTTTGCGCTACCCGGATGACTATAAAAAAGCAGTCCAGACGGCAGTGAATATCACTGGAGATTCGGATTCAGTAGGGAGCGTGGCAGGTGGCATTCTTGGAGCCAGATTAGGAATTGATGCAATACCTCCTGCCTGTATCGGCTCTCTTAAAGAGAAAGAAAAGCTTGAAGAAATGGTTGAACCATTGCTTAAGAAGTATTTCCAGCTCTCAGAAAATAAATAAAAGTAAAACAGAGCCTTTATACAGGCAGAGAATTCGTAATATGATGCAGAGAGTTCTTATAAGTCGCGATGAATTCTGAAAGTCCTAGTTATTTTTGGCATTTCCAGGGTCTGGTTTGGTGTGAATTTATCTGAAAAAGGTGTTTATTGTTTAATATTTGAAAATCAAGCCTGTGATTTCGAAGTCGGGAAAAAAGGCGAATTTTCTTTTTCATCAGGTTTTCATGTTTATGTAGGTTCAGCCCTGGGTAGTGGAGGCCTAAAAAGGGTGCAAAGGCACATTAATTTGTCCAGAAGCAAGGGTAAAAAACCCAAATGGCATATAGACTTTCTTCATTTGAATCCTTCTTTTAAGTTAATTTCAGCGATATGCGCTTTTACTTCTTCGAAGCTTGAATGCGAGCTTGCTAAAGGGCTTGCTGGTAAAATACACAGTAAAAGTAGAGGGGATTTTGTCCAGGGATTTGGATGCACAGATTGCAAATGTGATTCCCATCTGTTTTATAGAAAAGAGAATCCTATTTTTGAAGTAATTGAAGCTTTTGAAGCCCTTGGACTTTCCCCATTTATAATTCAAGCTTAAATTAGGAAAAACCAGGATAAAGCCTCTTTGCCCTTTTTAACTTTTATTCTGACTTATCTATTTTTATTTCTCAACAGGAAAGCTTAAAGTAAAACAAATTCATCTAATTTATTAAGAATCAAACATTAATCTAAGAAAGATTATTAATCAAAGTTATTGAAGGCAAGTTTTTCTCATCAGGAGACTTTTCTATGGATCAGTTCTCTTTTATCGCCAGCATGCCCGATAAACCCGGAGCATTGCACAAAGCAGCGGAAATTGTTACTCGTTATAAAGGAAACATAAATAGAATCCAGTATGACCGCAGGATTGATAGAAATACAGTATTTTTTGAGGTAACTACTTCTGTTCAGGATTATGAAAAAATTCACTCTGAACTTGAAAAAATAGGGTATCTCCAAACTTCACTGCAGCCTGTAGCTTTTCTAAAGTTTCATGTTTACCTTCCGAATTTTCCTGGGGCTTTGTTTGATTTCCTTAATTATATCACATCTTCGGCGGCAAATATTACTTTCCTGGATTTTGATGAGCGTGGACAGCATCCTGAAAGGCTTGTTGTTGGCCTTAATATTGAGAATACAAAGCTTATTGATACTCTTCTAAATCAGCTTAAGTCAAAGTACAGGCTTGAAATCCTTGAATATGATACTACCGGGGAAAAACTTGATAATACAGTATTTTACCTACGATTAGCCCAGAAATTAAGGGTTTTTATCGGAAATCACGAAGATATCTTTTTAATGCGGTTTTTGCATGATATTAACCATATCGCGCAGGAGCTTTCAAACCTTCAAAAAGATCCTGTTGAGGTTTTTGAGCATATCCTTAAAGTTGGAGATTGCCTGAATGAAACTTCAGGCGAGAACTTTTATGCTGACGTCCAGAGGGTTAAAATAAAGGAGGGAATAGAGCTTTTTTGTTTCCAGCCTCCCTGCGGAGGAAATATCTATTTTTTCAATACCCAAACAGAAAGAGTCATGATCGATACAGGTTACGGGATTTACTATCAGGATCTTGTAAATATGCTCCAGCATTACGGGCTTGGGGATCTAACTAAATTAAACAGGATCTATATTACGCATGCAGACGCAGATCACTGTGGGGCTGCCGGTTTTTTCCCTGTCCCTTCTTACCTTAACCGCGAAACATTTCTGATTACGCGTGAAACTAGCAGGGCTTATGGGTCTTCCAACGAGGGTTGTATCCTTGAAGAGGTCTACACGAAGATAATTAATCTTTTTTCCAGGTTTACTCCTCCTTCGAATATTGTGCTCTTTCCTGACCTCCCGGAAAACGCTGAGAATCTTGAAAAGCGCGGGAAGTTTCCTGTGCTTGCACGGTTTAAGATAGGCGGCTTAAATTTTGAAGCTTTACAGGGGTTGGGAGGGCATATGCATGGAGAAATTTTCTATCTTTGTCCTGAAGAAGGATTAATTTTTCCTGAAGATGCCATTATCAATTTCAAAACCCTGAGCCCTGAAAGAACCGAATATAATGTGCTTGCTGATTATCTTATGACTTCTGTGAATGTTGATAGCAAGCTTGCAAGGGAGGAAAGAAATTCCCTTCTCTCTCTTATTACGGACATTGATGCAAACCTGGCAGAAAGAGGAAAAAAGTGTTTGATTTGCTGTGGACATGGTTCAGTTTCAGTATTAAAAGAAGGAAAACTTGTGGAA
>CAZFNE010000365.1:0-3427 GCA_964520335.1 uncultured Methanosarcinales archaeon
CAATTGAACAACTTGCAGAGAAAGTAGCTTCGCATAAATCTGCTCGTTCAAATTCAAAGGAAACTGGGGATAGGAAAAAGAACTTTTTACCTTCTTCTCCAATAAAATACGCCCTATGCGGAATCGGGCAAGCGGCGTCAATTTATTTACTTGGGATTTTTGCTTCCGTCGTGTTCCTGGGGATCACCTATTATTTATATAATATGTATCTTTCAGGGACTCAAAGTACTGAAACAATTGTACTGATCACGATAGGTTTGTCACTTATTGGATTTATAGCTCTTCCTCTCGCCTTTTTCCTGCCTGTTATAATAAAATGGGTAGTTATTGGACGCTATAAGCCCGGGAGATATCCGCTCTGGGGAAGTTACTATTTCCGCTGGTGGCTAGCTAGACGACTTCACGGCATATCCTCTGTGTTTGTAGGAACTCCTTTAATGCCTATATACCTGAGACTTATGGGTGCAAAGGTTGGAAAGGATTGCTTCATCGGCACAAATAATATCCAGATTTTTGACCTTATCAATATAGGGGATAGAACAAGCATAGGGCAGGATACTCAACTTTTAGGCTATACTATAGAAGATGGGTATTTGGTGCTTGGGAATATAGATATTGGCAAAGAATGCTATATAGGAACCCACTCGGTACTCAGTCTGGGCAGCAAAATGGGAGATGGATCAATACTTTTGGAGCAGTCCATGCTCTCAGAAGGAGTAAATATTCCCTCCGGAGAAACCTGGTCAGGAGCTCCTGCTTCGGTCTCTGAATCTGATAACGATATTTCAGCGATGAAGAAGATTTCATTTAAAGAGACTTCACTTAAAAAGAGGCTTACATTTTCACTGGCCCACCTGGTGGCAATGGATTTGTTGGGAATTGTATTTGGGCTTATTGGGCTGTCAACTTTTATACCTGTAATAGCAGGCCTATACCTTTTGTACATTAGCTACGGTTTGTGGGGTTTAGCATTGTTTTTACCTATAGCGATGCCTCTGTCTATATTCATGGCAGGTGTCGAAATTGCAGTTGTCAAGAAAGTTGCCCTGGGCAAAATAAAGCCGGGAGTGTATGGGGTCTATACAGGCTTCTATATACGAAAGTGGCTTGTTGACTCTTTAATGCACTCGACACTGTCAGTTTTCCACACACTTTACGCCACGCTCTATGTAGTTCCCTTTTTAAGGGCTCTAGGTGTGTCTATTGGAAAAAGAGCTGAAATTTCGACAGTAACGCATATCTCTCCCGACCTTCTGCATATAGGGGACGAGAGCTTCTTCGCTGATGCTTCTATGGCTGGAACCCCGAAAGTTTACATGAACCGGTTTATGTTAGCAGAAACAAGGGTAGGCAGGCGCACCTTTATTGGAAATAGTGCTCTTGTGCCTATAAATACAACAATTGAGGACAATTGCCTGATAGGAGTTTTATCAATCCCACCAAAAGGAAAGGTTACTGCTTCAGGTACTTCATGGCTTGGTACACCAGCAATGTATCTCCACAAGAGGGATATAAACACAGATTTTTCTGAGACTCAAACTTACTCTCCGACCAAATTACTTTATGCAAAAAGACTTCTAATTGAGTTTTTCAGAGTGACTCTGCCTGCGTATAACTTAATGTTGTTCTCCATACTATCGCTTGTGAGTCTGTACTATATGGTTACATCCCTTCCTTTATGGGGAGCTGTGCTTATATCGCCATTTGTGGCATTTGCATTTGGAATTGCTGCAACATTGGTTGTAGTGCTTGTCAAATATGCCCTCATGGGAAGTTATAAACCCCTAGCTAGACCTCTATGGAGCACATTTGTCTGGAAAACCGAGCTTGTAACAGGATTCTATGAAACAATAACTGCTCCCTTAATCTCACTTTTGAGGGGAACGCCGTTTGCTGCCCCATTCCTGAGGCTCTTAGGGTGCAAAATAGGTAAAAGAGTTTTCATCGATACAACGTTCATTTCGGAATTTGACCTTGTGAAGATCGAAGACGAAGCTGCAATAAACTTCAATTCTACAATGCAGACTCACCTCTTTGAGGATAGGGTCATGAAAATGTCTCACCTTATAGTAGGGAAACGTTGTACAGTCGGAAGTGGAGCAGTAGTCCTTTATGATACAGTTATGGAAGAAGGTTCTAAGCTTGGAGCCCTTTCCCTTCTGATGAAAGGGGAAACTCTACCTGCCTGGACTTCCTGGGAAGGAAATCCCGCAAGACTCAATGGGGAAGTGACGGCTCTTTATGACGTAACAACGAAAGAAGGCTCTAATATTGGCACTATAGAACCTTCAGCAAAAGGTAAAATGCTGCCTTCCTGGACTTCTTTGAAACGGAATTGGAGCAAACTTAGAAGGGCTCTTATTGTTTACGATATAGTCCTGGAAGAGGAATTAATTAATCCGAAAAACCTTAAAAATAAATAAAGAGTAAATGCTACTGTGAACTACACTTAAAATAAATAGAAAATGACAATAAATAAATTATGACCCCAACTAGAGCCATTTCCCGTTAATTTCAGTTGATGTAATTTCTATAGAATAATTAATGGGAGGCGGCTCATAATTAAAAACTTTTAATTTTATTATTAGATTACTTAAAGCAATTGAATTAATCAGTTTACTTTCCCTCGATTAAACTGATTTCCTAGTTAACTAATGAAGCATTATTCAATTGATTAAATGATTACTTTAAATTCGCCTGTTTGATTCGAATTTCCTATCAAAGGAATTCCGGATAAATATTTTTTATTTTTTTTATGATAATTTTATCTGGAAAGGCCTGGTGTGCAGCACACACCGACATTTTATACTCAGGATCCAGGTTATATTGTTTCAGGCTCCAGTTCGAGAGTTTTCCCCCGGATTTAACTGCAATATCCCCATTACTAAAAAAACTTATTGTAAATGAATTCAAAGGTACAGTTAACCCTTTACCAATCGCTTTTATGTAACTTTCCTTTAAGGTCCACAGGTCGAAAAAGAAAGGTTGCTGTTCCTCTGCAGGCTTTGCCATTAACACTTTATATTCTTCATCTGAAAAAAACCGTGCTGCAATATCAAATCCCACAGGATATATTTTCTCAATATCGATACCTATGGGTTCATTGTCTATCGCACAAACGACCCAATCTCCTGCATGTGAAATATTAAAATACAGCCCGTAATTCCCTTTAAGAAAGGGTTTTCCATATTCGTTGTTCACATATTCTATTTTTTCATTGCTAATTTTCAGCTCATTTTTTAAAACAGACCTGAGTAAAATGTCTGCAAATAGTACCCTTTTTACATCATCCGGTTTTGCAAGTTTTTTAATTCTCTCTTGTTTTTCTATAGATGTTTCAGACAATAGTTTCCTGAATGTAAAATCACTAATTGGCTCAAGAGAATTTAAAGCAAATATCTGCATCTTAGACTACCTTAAAATATTA
>CAZFNE010000366.1:0-3425 GCA_964520335.1 uncultured Methanosarcinales archaeon
ATTTTAATCTAATTTACAAAAAATACCTCAACCGCGTAAGTCCTATTATATAAAAATTATTAATGGATATTATCTCAATTTAATTTCGTATATTTAATTGTGATTCGAATTGATTGATAAATCTAAGCTTTTTAGTTTACTACATTTATTTATCGTTTTTGACACTAAATATCTTTAAAATTTAATGCTTTTAATAAAACTTAAAGTAAAAATCGACTTGATATTACCAGAGTTCACCGTTTAAAATTGCCTGAGTTTTATCATTAGTGCTCTTATTAATCTTTTTTATAATTATAAGATATTCTTCTCCAATCATCTGGGGTTCCTCAAATACTGCATCGATTCCAAGCCTTTTGAGATATTCTTCAAAATCAGCTGCTATTTTTAAATCCTTTACCCTAATTCTTGCTTCTTCATAAAGTCTCTGACCTTTTTTTACAGTTTTAATAGATTCTCTAAGCGGATAAAGTATGCTTTCGCCAAGCTGCATACATCGTTTCCCAAATTCGATATCATTTTCCTTCCATTCTACTGTCTGGAATCCTTCTCTGACGATTCTGGAAAGCATATATTCTCTTCCGGTTTCATTATAAAATTTAAAAGCATGCCTAAGATCAGAACAATTACTTTGAGAAGAAGTATATTTCAACGGGGATAGAATCATTTGAGGATCTTTTATTACAACGCCTTCACGTTCTTTTTCTCCAAGTTCTCGAATAATTCTTGTTATTTCTTCAGGGGCTGTTTCAAGGGGAATTTCACCAAAGAATTTTGCCTGGAAAAAAGAATATTTTTTTATAATTTTCTGTTTTTCAACTATTGGAAGAGGTTTACCAGTGTTTTTTTCTCTTATGTCGAAAATATAAAATTCTACCGATTCGATTCCATAGATATCTTTTGAAATATAGGGGTTATCAGGGCCTATCATTTCTCCATAAAGTACAAGTGCTGGACAATCTTCAAAAAATTTGAGATTCAATTTTTCTTTTGCCTTTTCTGTTGTATAAGGACAAACATAGCCGCTCCGCGTAATCGCAACTATTTCTCCTTCGATCACTGAGATCCGGACGTTATATCCGTTCATTTTTTCTTCAATAGCTACCTTCTCAAGCCCACTAAAGTGTTTTTTTATAGTGGGGGCCAGCATCATCGCTCGCCGGATTTTCGGAAAGCCCATAATTATTTCAAAAGAACTATCTTTTTCATACAGGACTGTCCCTCTTTCTATATGAGAGATTTCTTTGTCAAAACGAAGTAAATACTTATATTTTCCCCAATTAAGAGCAAGATAATTTTTCTCAAGAAGGTGATGCACTCTTTCTTTATCAAATCCAAGATAATCGGCGAGTTTTGATATAAATTCAGGATCTTTTTCTTCATTCCCCTCTCTGCTCATACTTATTTATTCACTTTTGGCCCTGAAATAAGTTACTATTAGTCAAATTTCAAAAGAATCTTTACTTTGGTCAGTTTAATAAACTCAAGTGTTTATTAATAATCCTTTTAAGTATTCAGTTTTAATTTTAACATAATTGAGTTATTTATAAACTATCAAAAATAGAGGTTTCAAAGTGGCAGATGAGATAGATTACGAGATATTTGGCGATGATATGCAAATTGTCGAAATTGAGCTCGACCCAGAAGAAGCAGTCCAGGCAGAAGCTGGAGCTATGGCATATATGGGTCCCGGAGTCCAGATGCAAACCAGTACTGGTAATGAAGGAGGAGGACTTTTTGGTAGCCTTAAAAAAGGATTGAAAAGAGCTCTTACAGGAGAGAGTTTTTTCATTACAAGCTTCGTTAACAAAGGATCTGGAAAAGGGCGCGTGGCTTTTGCAGCCCCATATCCGGGCAAGATAATGCCCCTGGACCTTAAGACATTTGGGGGGAGCATTCTCTGTCAGAAAGATGCTTTCCTCTGTGCTGCGCGTGGAACAGAAATAGAAGTTGCTTTTACTCGAAGAATTGGGGCAGGGCTTTTCGGTGGAGAAGGTTTTATCCTTCAGAGGTTGAAAGGGGATGGCCTGGCGTTTGTACATATAGGAGGCACTGTAATTAGAAAAGATCTTGCCCCTGGGGAAACTTATCATATAGATACAGGCTGTGTCGCAGCCTTTACCGAAAGCATAACATACGATATAACATTGATGAAAGATTTTAAAAACGCTCTTTTCGGTGGAGAAGGACTAGTTCTTGCAACTCTTACTGGGCCTGGTACCGTATATTTACAAAGTCTGCCTTTTTCCAGGCTTGCTGATAGAATCTTTGCAGCCTCAACCTATGGTCGCACCAGAGAGGAGCAAAATGGAATTGCAGGTACTGGAATTTTAGGAGGCTTGATTGGAGGAGACAGATCCTTCTAATATGGGTTTGGCTTTAGTTCAGGATATTTGAATTAAATGCAATTATAAAATTAGATACCCAAATTATCCGGATTAATCAAGTTATTTATTAAGTGAACATTATTAACATATTGATTAATATTCAAAAAATAGCCTGTGAAAGTTAAGAAATCAAGTTTAAAAAATGGATTTTAAATTGAAGAATTATGAAGATCTATCCCTGTACAAGGAAGATCTTCAGATAACCTTTTTATAAATTGTTAAGAAAGGTTTTTTGATAGACTTTTATTCCTCAATAGTGTTTATAACATTCCTGCGAGCCAGGAAACCAACAAGTTCTTCTTCCAGGTTCAATACAGGGACACCACCAACATCATGTTCCATCATTTTCTGAACAGCTTCTGCAAGAGGAGTATTGGTATAGACACTAATCACGCTGCGCGTCATAATATCCCCTACTAGAAGGTTCTTAATCCTTGAATCCTGCTGGTTATCGGCTACCAGATCTCTGAAAGATCGCATAGCAAAGGCAATATCATCTTCTGCAATGATGCCGACAAGTTTTCCATTTTCAATTACAGGTAGCCTTCCTACATTCTTATCAAGAATCAAGCGCCTGGCATGAGAGACTCTATCTGAAGGGCTGACAACTATAGGGTTCTTTTCCATTATCTCCCCTACAAAGCCCTTAAAACGGTTTATTTTCATGAATTCCTGAGGGGTCACCCAACCCATTGGATTCCCATTATCAGTAACTATAATTACTCCGCTCTTCTTTTTCATTAGAGTAAGAGCATCTTTAATATCGGTATCTGGCAGGACTTTCAAAAAGTTGTCGGATACGGCTGTTGCAACATGCAGAGAGGATGCAGGTTTGCTCTGTTTCTTACGAGTTCCAAGCTGCTCTGTCAGACTTCTCATTGTAAGTATACCAAGTACCTGGTTATCATGGACTACTAGCAAACGTTTTGTATCCTTTTTTTCCATAAGGTCTAGGGCGTGGGATATGGTATCTGACTTGTCAATTTTATATGGCTGTACCATTATATCTTTAACTTGCATGCAATTCACCTCATGCGTATC
>CAZFNE010000367.1:0-3416 GCA_964520335.1 uncultured Methanosarcinales archaeon
TATCCCGGTTTTGGTAGTATAAATTATGATCTACTGCTGGAGGAATGATTTCTATTTTTTCTTCTGGATACTTTATGTATTTACTAATATCCCTTTTAGAGAATTCGGATACTGTAATTATCCTTTCTGCTTTTCTCAAGCCTTTTGCATTAAGTTTCCAGATCGGGTTTTGGGTATTATAATATGCAATAGGTATAATATCATGGCAGGTGACTATAGTTTTCTCTAAGTTTGTCAGTTCCAGAAGGAATGACAAATCCTGGCGAGTGATATGTTTAACATTATTCTCGATTATTTTTTGTTTTACTATAAAGGGATAGACAAACAGCTCTATAGCTTTATTAACTCCAACTACTTTAGAAACATCAGAATATTCTATCCGGTTTAATTCAACATTTTTTAATCTTGTATGGATTTCATTCTGATATTTAGACATTGCAAATATCTTATCTGTTTTAAGGCCATTAATATAATCAATTTCCATATTTAAGCCTCTAAAACCCTCAAAGTTTATTTTCTGGCCCCTTTTATCTTATTCAGAACCAAACTCTCTTTTATTTGGCAGATATATTTCTTGAATTTTCTCGGTAACATCTTCCCAATCTAATAAGTTTTGTTCTTTTCCTGAGCTAGCTCGTTTCTTCAAATTTCCTGTTTTCTGGAATGCCTTGAGAACTTTCTCTTTACTTAAAGGCTCTTCTATCCCTATACAGTTAACTCCATCTACAAACTCCTCAAGGGCGCTTCCTTTTGCAACAATACAGGGAGTTCCTGCAGCCAGCGCTTCCGCAACCGTTATCCCAAAAGCTTCATGGGAAGAAAGCATTACAAAAATATCTGCCTCTGCATAACATTCAAGAAGTTTTTCTCTTGAGACATCTTTCAACCAGTCAATCATTTTTTCTACCCTTAGATTTTTTGCCAGGTTTTTAAGTTCTATTTCGTATGGGCCTTTTCCAACAATTCTCAGACGAAAATCCGGAAGCTCAGGTAAATTCTGTATAACATACTGTACTCCTTTGTACTCTTCAAGCCTTCCAACATAAAGTAAAATTTTCTCTTTCTGGGGTTTTTCCGATTTTTTTTCCGAGCGTTTAAGGTTCTTAAATTCCTGGAGGTTAATCCCATTTGGGATTTTTACAATTTTTCCTGCAATGTTAAAGTCTGATTCTAAAAGATTTCTTTCATAGTCAGATACGCATATTACTGAATCTGCTCTTGAAAAAATTATTTTACCAAAAAGCCTGTAAGGTTTATGCAGAATATTTCTAAAAAAAGTATGCCCAGTTCTATGATAATGTGGGGTAAATACAAATCTGTTTTGATCCGTAGCAAGGGATGCAAACAAAGCTGGGAATGCGTGGTAACTGTGTGCATGAATGACATCATACTTATTTTCTTTTAAGTAAAAATAAATTTGCGGAGCAAAATAATATGCATTTGAAGGGGCAAAAGCCTTAAATCTTATAATTTTTACGCCATTTATTATTTCTTCTTTCTTTAATCGTCCAGTTGGATCTGTTGTTATAACATCTACGTTATATCCTAATTTTACCAGCCTTTCACTAATTTCTTTAACATGAGTTTCTACTCCCCCTATCTCAGGAAAGTAACGAGGACAAATCTGAGCTATTTTCAAGGCTGAACCTCTTTTACATCTATTCCAAAAAATTTATAATTCATATTCCTTTTTACTTCGAATTTTATTTTCCATTTTTATTCTCTATTCTTAAACCAAGTTTATATAATTTGATTTATAATTATAAATTAAATTCTCTTGTGTTTAAGAGATGGAACAAATAAGTATGGAATACTTTGAAATTCAGGTTAAAGTCCTGTTCTTAAAACAAATTTTTTCAAATTACATACGGACTAATGCATTAGCTTAATATAAAGATAAGTGATAGTTAAGGCAATGGCAGCTAATAAAAGTATTTGCATAGTTGGGCCCTCAAAACGTTTTTTAAGTGGCATTAGTTATTATACTATCCGGCTTGCAAATGCTATGTCTGAGAAAAAGGTTGTCTCAGTAATTTGTTTCAGGCAGCTACTCCCCACCTTTTTGTTTCCAGGAAAGTCTCATGTAGGGAAAAACATCTCAGACCTGAATTTTTCGCCCGGGGTTCCTGTATTTGACGGCATGGATTATAATAATCCGCTAACATGGATTCACGCATACCGCTTTCTTAAAAGCCAAAAACCTGATGTTATAATTTTGCAGTGGTGGACCTCTTCAGTCGCACATATGCAACTTCTATTAAAAGCTTTTGGCGCTTTGCTAAATCGACCAAAAATAATTGTTGAGTTTCATGAGGTCGTAGACCCCTTTGAAGAATCCATACTTCCTATTCGCTTATATTCGAAGTTTACAGGAAAACTACTGCGCAGAAGCCTGGCTGCATATATCACTCATTCGGAATCCGACAAAGAACTTATCGCTAAAAGGTATGCGATTTCCCCTGAAAAAATTCATGTGATCCCTCATGGGCTCTATGACCAGTATGGAAAAATACTCAATACAAAGGAAGCGAAAAAGAGAATTTCTATAAATGAAGAGTTTGTAATTCTTTCTTTCGGGTTGATTCGTAAATACAAGGGAATTCCCTACCTCATAAAAGCTTTTGAACAACTTCCTTCCGAAATCGTTAAAAAAAGCAGACTTCTTATTGTTGGAGAAGTATGGGAAGATAAAAAAGAGCTTCTTAATCAAATTCAAACTTCTCCTTTTCGGGAGAAGATTACCATAGTAGACGAATACGTCCCTGATGAAAAAGTAAATGTATACTTCAGTGCTGCAGATGTTGTGGTTTTACCTTATTTGAGAGCTTCTCAGAGTGGAATTGCACATATTGCAATGACTTTTGGAAAACCAGTGATTGTATCTGAGGTAGGAGGCTTAAAAGAATCAATGGCTGAATATGAAGGCACTTTCTTTGTGCCTCCAGGAGATATCAAAGCCATTCAGAATCAACTTATCAGCAGATCAGGTGAAAGGAAATATTATAAACCGCCTGATCAAAAGTGGGATAAAATTATAAACCGTTACATGGAATTAATAAATTCTATTTAATTTTATTCTTTCGTAAATTATATATTTAATTAAAAAATTTACCTCTTAAAGGGGATTAATATGAGTTCTCAGGATCGTCCTGTATCATCTAAAAAAGCACGGAATAAAAAGACCCAGACCAATTATTCCGAACCTGATTCTTCTGCAACATCGAAAAATAAAATACAGCCTAGCTGGCCTTATGCGGTGGCAGTGTCTATAATTACTCTTATGGCTTTATGGATAAGACTAATTCCTTCTGCCTCTGTATTTTTGCCAAATGGGGTTGTCAAATTTGGCACTAATGATGCCTGGTACCATATGCGTACTTTGCATACTCTTCTTGCTAACTACCCTGAAAGGCTTT
>CAZFNE010000368.1:0-3414 GCA_964520335.1 uncultured Methanosarcinales archaeon
CCCAAAATTTATATAAGCATTGCATTAGATATTCTTGCAATTAAACAGGATTTGTTGGAACCAGTTTTTATTGCATCGTTTGGGGAGAGGCATTTTAAGTATATTGATTTAAGTAAAGTTGGGGAAATCAGAATCTAAAGGACAGATTCTATAAAACAAAATTAAAAATCTAAAAACTCCTGGGCTGATGGGGATGGCACTTGCAGAGATTTTCGACCAATTAAAAGAACTGGAAAAAAAATTTAATGAGATAAAGTATCCACCGCAAAGCGCTTTTCAGCCTGCTTTTTGCCTTAGGATTCAAAAAGCTGAGCGAGACAGTTTTAAATATGATTTTGAGACCTATGAAATTGAAGATTTGC
The DNA here is from genome assembly GCA_964520335.1 of uncultured Methanosarcinales archaeon. GTDB lineage: Archaea > Halobacteriota > Methanosarcinia > Methanosarcinales > Methanosarcinaceae > Methanosarcina. The sequence continues at coordinate 363 of CAZFNE010000368.1, forward strand.
TGGAAAGGGTAGAAGAATGACTTATAAAGTGGCGCTTCACCCTGTAGTTTACAAAAGCTTAAAGAATTTATTCAAACTTGACAGGCAGGGATATGAGTACGTAAAAAAACGCCTTGAGCTTCTAGCTTACAGGCCAGAAATGGGAATCCCTCTTGAGAGCGAATTAGCGGGAAAATGGAGATTTCATATAGGGCCTTATGTTCTGGTTTATAGCTTTGACAAGGAAAAAAAAATTCTTACCATTTTTGTCCTTGAACATTACACACGGGCCTATAATATGTATACTGCATATGCATAAAAGCGATACATCAAATCAAAAACCATGATTTGAGTTTTTATTTTTTTAATCTCATCCATTATTTTATTTATATTATTTTAGTCTATATTATATTGTACTATATTATATTGTATTAATCTATTTTAATTTATTTTAATTTATTTTAATTTACTTTAATTTACTTTACATTACTTTTGTACCCTATCTTGCTAGATCCGACTTTGTCTAAATCCAGTTTATTTTGTTTCATTCTATATAATTAGCCTTAATTCCATTATTTCTGCTTTTACTTTCTATGTCGCTTTTCTATTTTAAAATATTTTTTAAGAAGTTTCCAAATTATTTTTTCGAGTATTTCTTTAGTAGATAATTTTAAGAGAGGACTTGAATGACAACTTGAACGGATTAGAGCCCTGGTCTGAATCTTGAAAATCCAGGCTTAAAAGATACAATTAAAATAGAGCTAGATGTAAAAATAGAAAAAAATCCAAGCTTCATGAGGAATCTGAAGGAAACTGAATGAGAAAAAAGGACAGCATCAAAGCCTGCGGAAAGACTATAGATTACGAAATTGTCTATAATAGAAGAAGGAGAAGAGCAACTGTAGTAGTTCGCCCAGATATGAGAGTAGAACTCAGGGTTCCCTGGGGCCTCAAGCTGGAAGCAGCACGGCAGATAGTTGGGGATAAATCAGCCTGGATTTGTCAAAAACTTGAATGGTTTGAAAAAAACAGCCCTCCAGAGGTGAAAAAGCAATACATCGAAGGAGAAAATTTTCTATATCTTGGAAAAGAATACAAGCTAAAACTCCTTACACTGGATAATGTTAAAAAACCATACGTATCGCTCGGATCCTCTGAACTTATGGTTGTGCTTCCAAAAAATGTTCCTGAAGAAACGTATTCTGCTCAGGTGAAAAAGGCGATCTGGAATTTTTACATTGAACAGACACAGGAAAAAGTTGAAAAATTCCTGAAATTTTATTCTAAGAAAATGGAAATTTCCCCTCCGGCTTTTAAGGTAAAATATCAGAAACGAAGATGGGGAAGTTGTTCTGCGAATAATGTAATAAGAATAAATTTCCAGCTTTTAATGGCTCCATCCGAACAGCTTGAATATGTGACCGTGCATGAACTATGTCATATAAAAGAAAAAAACCATTCTGCAAAATTCTGGAAACTCGTTGGGGAACTTATGCCTGGATATGAAATCCAGAGAAAAGCCCTGAAAAAAGAAGGCTGGAAATACATGCTCTAAAATCCGATAATCCGATTCCTGAAAAATCACAACTACATTAAATTTTAATTGAAGAAGATACAATTACCCTACTTAAAATTACATCTTTAAAAATGTTTTATTAGACATGTAATGAGGGTTATTGCTGAGAGATAATCGACATTCTTCAAATAGTCTTAACAATCTCTATTCTAAAATAGATATGCTAGAAGCTGATCCTTTAGATGGAAATCCATTAAATGAAGATACTTTTGAGATAAAAAAGGATAATTATAATAATGCTATTTGTTTGTTCTTTGGCCCGAGGATTAAACGTATTTTTAATAAATATTCATTTATATATTTTTTAAACGTATTGTTTTCGCTTATGGGGCTTCTTTTATTTATCTACGGCCTTTTTGGGAAACATCTCTTACACTTTATTATATCTTTTATTTTCCTGGCCCCTGGCCTTATACTGGACAATGCCTGTAAATAATTTGTAAATAATATCGGTTTAAATTCGTTCTCTTATTTTTATTCTTATCCACATTTTGTATCTTTATCCACATCCTTAATTTATCCTGATTAGTAATGATGCCCATATTTGCGCCCATATTTATGCTATAATGCTTTTACTATAATTTTTTCTGCCCAGTTTGAAAATAATTTTTAAGCCCCTGGGAAATTTTCACAACTTACCAATGGTGAAAATATAAACATTACAGCAGTCAATATTAATTGCTTATGTTAAATTCAAGGCATTACTGATTCGGATTCCCGGTTTTATTAGAGTGCTTTATCCCTTTTCTGTTTCTGTTTTTGTATTTTACGAAAAATTTCAGGAGAAAGTGACTAATAGATATGGAACATAATTCCCTAATTGAAAAGAAAGTTCTGAATGAGGGAGTAGCTTATGAGGGCCGAGGTAAGAGACCCAAAGGATTTTTTAATCGATATTCTGGATTCGATTGAAAAAATAGAGGATTTTATTGAAGGATTTGAGTTTGAAGCCTTTTCTACAGATAATAAAACCATATATGCCGTAATTTTAGCGCTTGAAATCATCGGGGAAGCAACGAAAAACTTGCCTGATTCTTTAAAATTAAGGCACCCAGAAGTCCCCTGGAAAGATATGACCGGGTTACGCGAAAAAATGCTCCATGCAGAATACGGGCTTGACCTGGAAGCTATCTGGAATATAGCCATTGAAGATGTTTCTTCTTTAAAACCATTAATTGTGAGAATGTTAAAGACTTCCCAGAACTAAATTAAGCTTTAAATTTCTAGTCAAATTCGAATTTTTCCTGGTTTGTATTTCTCCTGCCTATTTTACAGCCAGATGTATTATGGGATTAGTTATGGGATTAAAGGTTTGAGATCCCGGCTGCAAACCCCAAATTCAAACCTGGAAATTGCTGTAACAAGCTCATTACGAAACTTAAACTAGCCTGAGCCTAACCTGAAATTCTTCTTTAGAGAGCCAGAAAAATGTATATAAACAAAAATTTTTATAAGAAATGCGTCGGATTTATAACCTGAAACGGAAATATAATAACA
>CAZFNE010000369.1:0-3407 GCA_964520335.1 uncultured Methanosarcinales archaeon
AAAAGGGTACTATAACCTTATTCATTTCAGTAATTGTAAAAATATAACTGTTTGCAATATGTATCTAACCAATAACCATGGGGATGGCCTGAAAACCGACAGTTGCTCAAATATAAAATTTTATAATAACAAAGCTTATCTTTTGGGCCATGATGCCCTTTACGCAAGTGGGTGTTCTGATGTTAAAGCGTGGAACAATAAAATTACCTGTAGAACCAATAGTGCACTCAGGCTTTATAATACCAATAAGGTGTCCTTTTATGATAATATTATTACCTCTGAAGGCTCTGGAGGAGCAGGAATTGAAATTCAAAAACATGGAACTCCTGAAATGAAGGATATTGAAATTTATAAAAACACGATATATAAAACAGCTCTGGCAGGAATCTGGATTTTTGCCTCAGGCCCTTCTTACCCTCTTTCTTCAGCAAATGTCCATATCCACCATAATCTTATCTATGAAACCGGAACAAGAAAAAATGATGAAAAGGCAGGTGGGATTGTATCGAATGGGTTTAATGCCCTGATAGAAAACAATGTGTTAAACCGCTGTTATAGTTCGGCAGTTTCCCAGAGAGAAACGTATACAGGAAGCTCTGGTTCTGGATACGTAATCACGTTGAGAAATAATATTATTACGAATTCAAAAGTATCTTCAGGTAAAGGAAAGGGGTACGGAGTATTAAATCTACTTGAGAATACTCATTCTTTTGTGCTCCAGAACAATTGCTTTTACAACAATCCAGGGGGAGATTGTAAAGGAGCTAAAATTTCGGCTTCAGATATCCAAGTTGACCCAAGATTTGCGAATGAAACTAAAAATGATTACCAGTTAAAATCAAAAGCAGGAAGATGGAATGGTAAAAAATGGGTAAAAGATAAAGTCAATTCCCCATGCATTGATGCAGGTTACAGGTATTCTGATTACTCCTTTGAACCTGAGAATAATGGAAATAGAATTAATCTAGGTGCGTATGGAAACACGAAGTATGCTTCTAAATCAGAAGAGTGTATAGTTGAGAATTAATTTTATATGAATCTTATATGAATCAGTATCTTAAGAATTGAAATGCGGATATAATAAAAAAGTTATATAAAAATTCAAGCAGCTTATGATAGGATTTATAGTTTGCTTTGAACATTATCCTAAAAGGAAAGCATATGTAGAATCAGGTCAGAAAGGAAGCTTATTTGATAAATACAGTATTTAAATAATGATCAAAATATTTAAAATAATAAATTAATCATACGGTTTTGGGGATTCTTAATGCTTTCTAAGGCCTTTTCTTTTTTTATTCTAAAAGCTAATAGTAAAGTTTCCAAAGTTTTCGACATAATTAAATTTCCACTAATACTGGAGTTTTCTTGGCAAAAACTTAAGGTTAATACCCGGGGTTTAAGCCCAATTGAGAAAGAAGAAGCTTTAAAGGTGTTTGGGACTTCAATAAACCTTTCTAAGGTGAGAATCGATGAACATTCGTTGATATCCTGGATTGGAGCAAGAATAAATAAATGCGAAGGAATGGGCGTAACTACTTTTTACACAATTAATTTTAATAGAAAAATTAAACCTATAAAAGGTAACCCAGACATGAAATGGTTGATTCATGAACTGGCTCATGTTGCCCAGATGCAACATAGTGGTTCTAAATATTTACTAGAAGCAATTCATGCCCAAAAAACTAATGGTTACAGGTATCTCCTTGGCGAAAAAGTTCACCTGAGAGATTATAACCGTGAACAACAGGCTTCGATTATCGCAGACTATTATATAAAATGCTGTTCAGGGAATTCAACTTCGGCTTATGAGCCCTATATCAGAGAATTAAGGGGAGGGAAATTATAAGGGGTAAGTACTTTTAGGCTATTTTTGTATAAGAATTTCTTGAAGAATAATCATGCAAACCTGAAATGCTGTAAAGAAATTTAGTATCGAGTATATAAAACTCTAATTAAGAGACTTAAATTTTTTTAATTTTGACTCTGTTTAGATTGGTTTAAAATTTAATAATGTAATGTAACCAAAAGTTATTATATGTGTATAAAATGAATTTTATTTTACGCTTGTAAAAAATTTTACAAATTCAGTGTAGGTTGATATTATTTTTCAAATATTTTTCCAGCTAACACGATTCTCACTCCTCGATTCAAATTTGCAAAATATCTACCCAGCATTACTAATTCTCATCTGTGCTATAGGAGTGCTATACCCCACTGACCTGGACCTGAAAGCTCTGATAGATATCATCGTAAGTTTAGGATTACTTGACTCTTTGATAGTTTCCCAAATTTCTTTAGCTGCAAACTGACTTTTATCCCCAAAAGGCCTTAGAATATGACCTGGAGCTTTATTAAATTCACTTTCCGGCTGGTTAGTGACAAGAACTATACCATTATTCTTATAAGCCTATTCCTTAAGACTTCCTAAAATAGCAATTAACTTTAATAGAGTATCCCCTTTTTGTTTCATATTCATTCTTGCAAAGGTTGTAAGGATTGGAAAGCCAACACTGTCCAGGATTACAATATCTCCTGCTGGAAGGTTCTGAACTATCCTATCAATTTCTTCGATTACAGGCGTATATTTATAAGTTCATTTTTTAAGAAGCTCAATATCTTTTTTTGTAAGATTTCTTTCTGTATCCAGGTAAAATACGTTTTTACCTGCTTCTACTGCATCATATGCAACTTTTTTAACAAAAGCAGTTTTTCCGGTTCCCGTATCTCCAAAGATCTCAAGAACATCGTAGCCTACATGATTGTAAATCATGTCAAGAAAGCTGGAAGAGCCAATCTGCTTGGGCTCAGAGGATTCAAATTAAGGGGATTCCTGCTCAAAAGAAGAAACTCTAGGGATTGAGGGCTGTTTTTCAGATTTTTTAGGTTCGATTCCACCTTCTATTATTTTATCAAGTTCTTCAAGCCTCTGTCTTTTAACTTGCTCCCTTTCTGTTTCCATATTTACACTGTCAAACTCAATCATGTTTTTACTCTCTAAACTTAATGTTAATGCCCTTTAAAAAAGCCGGGCTTAAAAATCAATGTCTCAAACATCGAACAAAAGATCTCCTAAAAAAATATTAAAAAATTTATGAGTAAAATCTTAAATGCTAGACAAATTTCCTTGAGGAAACTTTGATGAAGCCTAATTATAAATTGCAGCTTAATTGAGAGAAGTTTCTATTATTAACTTTGTAGAACGCTATATTTATATTTCTTAACTATTATATATTTTACTCCTGCTGACTTCGGATAAAAATAGGTTAGATTCTTTAATTGGGAGTACTTTATCCAATATCTTTAGAAAAGATCCAATAGTTAGAGTATGAGATTTGTATTAGAAATAGTATATAAAAATTTAGTAGCCCGGCACGGATTCGAACCGAGGTTGCAGGATCCAGAGTCCC
>CAZFNE010000370.1:0-3396 GCA_964520335.1 uncultured Methanosarcinales archaeon
TTAATTATACCAAAAATTTCCACCTAACAAAAAATAGTTTGCAATAAAAAATTTTTAAATTAAAAATATAAAAAAATATATGAGTAAGACTAAATTTCCGATTGAATGCAAATAAGCACATTGAATATTAGAGCATTTAGAATTGAAAAATAAAAATTGAGGTAAAAAGGGAAAACAAATCATGCATTAAATTGGAATTTGAACTTCAATAAAACTGGATATAAAATAATAAAATTAAAATAAAAAAGAAATAAGATGATGAAAAACTATTATTGTAAGGGAAAAGACAAAGAGGGAAAACACAACGAATCGATAATATGACATCCAGAGACAATCGGTATCTCTATACTCCTTTATATCATCTTTGGAGAATATGTCTTCCCAGAGATACTGGTTTGGAGAAAGATCAATGATAGTCAGATAATTTTTATTTTGTGGGGACAGGTTAGTCCCCCCCAATTAAGTATCTCAGTTCCATATCTAATATCTGCTCATTGCTGTTATTTTAACTTAATTTCTTAAAAATTTATCCTCAAAAAAAATATCATCTGATAGAAAAAATTTTCACACAAAGCATTTAAGCAGGTAATTATACTTTATATAAAATTGAGTACATAGGAAAATTTTGGGATAAAACTAGCATAAAATAGTTTTGAGCTGGCACAAAAATTAAGTACAAGAATTAATCTATAAGTAAAAGCTTTAATAAGCTTTAACATGCAGTCCTGTAGGGTAGTGGTCAATCCTTCGGGCCTTTGGAGCCCGGGACAGTGGTTCGAATCCGCTCAGGACTACTAAATTTTCTGATAGTCCTTTTCAGGACTATAAACTATTTTTAAGATACTTTTGATTTAATATTAAGTCCAATTATTTAAAAATTGGAAAAAATAAACTTCATTTTTGCAATTCGGCCATATCCTTTCTCATTTTTCTTTTTAAGATCTTTTCAGAGACCTTCCCAACTATATTGTAAACAGGATTCACAGGGATATCAACATAATATTTTGTGTCAGGATCAAACCAGCCTTTTTCTCTCCAGTAAGAATAGTCGGCAGGAGAACTTTGCCCGAGTTCGCCAAAACTGGCCTTCTGGGCATGAAAAATTAATACATCTTTTAGTCCCGGAGAGCGGCGTTTTTTCTGAAAAGCATTATAAAACCTGGATGCAGCCCTTTCAAGCTTCTCATTATTTTCTTGCTCTTTCTTTTTGGAAATTTGCATGGGAGGAGTAACAAGGCCAACCGAGTCAATAACTTCAAAACCCCATATGCTGGCTACAAGTTTAAGGTAATCAAGCACCTGTTTAAGGCCAATAGCGCCTGTAGTTGAAAGAAGAAGGGCTTTCTTACCGAAAAAACGAGGACGATGGAAGATATAAGAAAAGCGGTCTATAAAAAGTTTCATAAGCGTAGAAACATTCATGCCATAAACTGGAGTTGCAAGAATAACTCCATCAGCAGTGTGCATTTTTTGTTCGATAATAGAAGCATCATCTTTATGCGGACAGTGGGTTTCCCCTTTTACAAAGCAGACGAAACAGCCGGAACATTGCGAAAGATTTGCTTCCTTAAGCATTAGATATTCAAATTCTACTTCTCCCATAGCCTGTATGGATTGCTCTATTTTCTTTGCCGCTTGATAGGTATTACCTTTATGGGGGCTTCCCATGATAACCAGGATTTTCATGATATAGACATTCCTCTTTTTTAGGGATAATGAAAATTTGTCAGAATCTTTGTCCTTAAAAAGTTGCACATTATTAAAAGATTGGCAAAACATCTGGTCGGCTGAGATGTAATTGTATAAATTATATTTAATTAATTTTATTATACGGCCCTTATTAACGCATTAAAATGCGCTTGATAGACTAAATAGAAATGAATTGTTTTATTCCTCTAAAGAGCCAGATATTTAAAAGTTTTTAGGGATTAATTCCCTAAAGCCAGCTGTAAATTAAGTAAATAATACATTTAAAGTTAAAGGGCTTACACAGTAAAATTAGTATAAAGTCCATTTTATAACCGGAGGCGAAGTGCTAATAAAAGTAAGGCTAAAATAGATAAAAACAGGATTAAAGCAGGAGTATAGCACAATTAAAACACGGTAAAACAAGAAATAAATTGGACTTCGAAAAATTAGGCGGGTAGTCTACAAGGTTATTCGGTTTAATGCAGTTTATATTACAGGTCAGGTTGTGCGTCTGCCCTGTGTACCCTTAATATTCCGCTTGACCCTGTAGACCAATTATAAATATGTATTTACTATTATAAAATAATAGCGATAGAATAACCAGTTCTTTAGCTTGTGCAAAACTACGTGCTGACGGCGTTTTGTAAAGCACGTGTGGATTAATTTGTCTCCTTTAAAGTTCATTTCAATAATTATATACTGCATCTTTTATTAAAATTTGAGATAAAAATAGAGTAGTTCTCGGTACAAATATAGGAACCTTTAGTAACCCTATTAATCTGTTTTATTATGGATGCCTTTAAGATAGACATTTGTTTTAGTATTAAAGTCCAATATTTCCGATTCTAATCTCTTAGTTTTCAGCCGGCATCGTCCTTAATACTATATTTTCCTGAAACGTTTTTCCGAATTTCCTGGAAAGAATAGTACGCCCTTAAATTACAACCAATGAATTCAGTTAAATAGGTCCAGCATAAAATGGATATATTCGAGATATATAAAAAGGATCATTTGTGGTTTTACTCTGATATCATAAAGTCAAATGGAATTAACAGAATTGATAAATTTAATAAAAGCTTAAGATTAAAGATAAGGGGTAGTTTGGGAGAGAATATGTTGCCAAAATTAATTATTCATAACAGTATAAGTCTTGATGGTTCAACTACAGGGTTTGAAGCAAATCTTGAGATTCATTACAAGATTTTAAGCAGCTATCAGCCTGATGCTATGATAGTCGGGTCAAATACCGCAAAAACAGGAACACAATTTTTTTGCGATAAAATCCCACCTGAGGAGGCACTGGATTTCCAAAAGCCTGAAATCCAGCCTGATGACCCGAGGGCATACTGGCTTATTGCAGATTCAAAAGGAATCCTTGAAGGCCTGTTGCATGTCTTCCGACGTTCTGAGTACAGTAAGGATGTAATTGTCCTTGTATCAGAAAAAACTCCCGAGGGCTATATCAATTACCTGAAGGAAAGAAATTATGATTTCATTCTGACCGGAGTGGATCGTGTAAATGTCAGACAGGCCCTTGAAATTGCCAGCGAGAGATATGGTTTTGAACTGGTGGTTTCTGATAGTGGAGGGATGTTAAATAGTATTCTGCTGGAGCAGGGATTAGCAGAGGAAATAAGTCTGATTTTGTCTCCTGAAATTACAGGGAGAAATGGAACAAATCTTTTCAGAAATCTTGAAAAAAGCGGG
>CAZFNE010000371.1:0-3395 GCA_964520335.1 uncultured Methanosarcinales archaeon
TTGCAACTTTAGCTGGACTTAAACCATTTTTAACCAATAATAACGCTTGAAGTCTAATCTGCTCATTTTTCTCGCAGGAATCACTTACAGATTTGACAATGTCATAGCTGGTAAACATTTCCAAACTCATAATTAAACTAATATAGTTATCTCAAGTATAATAATGTTGCATTAAATGCAGAAGTGACTATAATACTTTGTGATTTCTAAATACAGCTCCCAGTTCCTCATATTTTACCCGTGCTAGAGGGGGATATACATCATCACTATTAAACCAATTGCTATAGGAATCGAAGTTGTACCTATGGATAAACTCTTTAAGAAATCTGCAAAGCCAGGATAAACATAGCCAAGCCCTACCCCGACAAACATTGCGAGAAAAATCCATAAGGTCAGATAACGGTTCAAAAATGATAATCTTGATGCAACCGAGTCTTCCAAAACAACACCTTCTCTGTTTTTAATATCTTATTTATCTCTCAGTCAATCGCAGCATCTACCGCTTGCTTTAATTTTCTCCAGTAGTTCCAGGTCTTTTTTGCAAAGCGCAATTTTCCCTGCTTCATCGTTAACAACCATCGAAAGAAAGGGAAATTTCGTGAAGGTTTCATCCTTTAGCCGATAGTAGACCCACTGGGATTTCTTGTCGGAATCAATTATTCCTGCTATTTTCAGCCTATTTAAATGCCTAGAAGCATTGGACTGTTTTATCCCGAGAACAGCCTCAATATCACAGACACATAGTTCCCCGTTTTTTAGCAGATTTAGTATCCGTATTCTGTTCTCATCAGCCAATGCCTTGAGTATGTAAACGAGTTCCTCAAACATCACCACAATATATGATTATATGCAATTATACTCATATAATATATAAAATTGTTTTTCTATTTTACTATCAGTTATGTATGCTGATCTTTTCCAAAATTTCTCTAAAATAAAAAACAAATTATCCAATTGGAAAAAATAATAGTTTGATATTATAGAGAACCGTAAAAAGAAAAAAAATCAAAAAATAAAGATAAAGATGAAGATAAAGATAAAAAGAAAGATAAAAATAAAGATAAAAATAAAGATAAAAATAAAGATAAAAATAAAATTTGATTAGTAATTGTTGGTAGTCCACCAATAATCAGTTGATGTTTCCCAATGTATTCACATATACGCATCCTGCTTTCATTCTTTGCTTTATGCACACTCAATTTCCGGTATGCAGGTCGACTTAGAAAACGAACGCAGATGAACAAAAGATATTCAAAAATGAAATATCAACCAGCTAATGAGGCACGACCTAATTGTTAGTTACGAATAATTTATGAATAGTTTCGGTTGCATTTTATCTTGTATTTTATCTTGCACCTTATTTTGCATTTTATTTCCCACAACAACTTTCTTTTTTACTTCCTTGTTCTTCAGACTTCTTTTCTTCAAAAATAAGTCCGTAAACACTTTCTGTGTAAATATTCGTCCACCCGAGCTGGGAACCGCCGGCTATGAACATGGCGACAGCAATGGCCTCGGCAATTTCCTTTTTACTTGCTCCATGTGCAAGAGCTCTCTGGGAATGTACATCAACACAAAACTGACAGCGCATTAAGACCGAAGAGGCAACAGCTATGAGCTCCTTGGTCTTGCGGTCAAGTTCTCCACCTGCAAAAATGGAATCTCTTAATTTTCCAAATGCTTCAGCAGTATCAGGAAGTATTTCATCCAGGAAAGGCATTCATTTTCCTCCTTTTTATTCTATGATTTCAGTTTATAAAATACCTGAAGCTAAATATCAACGAAATTTGATACCGCTAGATTTGAGCTTTATGAAAAGAGTCCGGCTTGTATAATCAGCTTATATATCGCTTATATAATAACAGATTTTGATATTCATTAATTAGATATTAATAAATTAGATATTGGTAAATTTGATATCAAACAAAATTGATATGAAAAACCTTAATTACAAATTTTAACTTCTCTTATTTATGAGCTATTGCTGCCCTACGGACCCTGAGATAAAAAAAGAATGGGAAGAGAAAATGCTTCAGGAAATAGATATCCTGGACAACGAAATAAAAAAAGCCAGTGAGATATTCAGCGCTCTCGGGCATCCGATTAGATTAAAAATTGCTTACTTTTTATCCCAGAGAGATCATTGCGTCTGTGAACTCATATTTAAATTAAATGAAAGACAAAACCTGGTATCCCATCACCTCTCAATTCTAAAGAATTGCGGGGTTATCGAAGCTTACAGCAGCTCAAAATGGCATTTTTACAGGTTAAATCCTGAATTCAGGAATATGTTGAATCTTATATCCAATATGAAGAAAGAAGATTAGAGTAAGATTAGAGTAAAATTAGATTGGAATTCTAAATTAAATTAAGTAAAAAGTTAAGTAAATAAAGAATTGACCTACTACATCACTAAATCTTAATCTCCACAGCAACAGCAGCTTTCTTCTTTTTGCTCCTCTTTTTCAAAAATTTTATCGTATATATTTTCTCCATATATGTTTGTCCACCCTATCTGCGACCCTGCAGCAACGAACATTGAAACTGCAATAGCTTCGGCGATTTCTTCTTTTGCAGCGCCTGCAGCAATTGCTCTCTGGGAATGTACATCAACACAGAACTGGCAGCGCATGAGTACTGAAGAAGCAATAGCGATTAACTCTTTGTTTTTATATCAAGAAAACCGTCTTTGAAAATGGAATTTCTCATCTGTCCATATGCCTGAGCAGTCTCAGGTAATAACTCATCCAAAAATGTCATTCAATTCCCTCTATTTTAAAACCTTGTTACACTATTATTTTTGTTATTATAAACTTAAATTATACTCGGTTATCACTATTCTAGATGAAGTTTTTAATAGAAATTACAAACTTTCGTTTTTTAATTGGAATTTGGGCTTCGTCTAAATTCAGTGCCCTGGTTTTCTGTAAAAAGTAGAGTTCCACTGAATACCATTTCCCCGGTTTTCAGGTTTATGTGTATAGAGTAAGTCTTCCTCGTCTTTTGCGTTATTCTCCGGGGCCTCTTCCTTTTTTTCAATGCTTTTTTTGTCTCCCATTTCAATCTCCTTTGAATTGTGTTAAAAAAAATCTAATTAATATTGATGGTTAAATTTTAAAAATCCGTACTTTGAATGTCAAGAATAATTGATACATGGATAGGGCCTATTTAGCAGGGATTCGTACGTAAAAATTGGGCCGCTCTCACTCAAGCTTTTTAATATATTTCCTATTTCTTCTTACTTTCTTTTTTTCATTGTAAATTATTACTTCTCAAGTCTGGGGTTAAAATTTCGCAATAATTAGGAAGTTGTTATCTTGAGCTTCACAATGGTATGAGAGTTATATACTATTATTATTATTATTATTATTATTATTATTTTCTAAAGTTAGTTA